>PBFR01000032.1 GCA_002718735.1 Halobacteriovoraceae bacterium
GAAAGGTAGAAAGCGTTTAAGTGTAACGACTGGAACTAAATAATTCATTGAAATTTAATTTTCCAAAAAATAATAGACTGCTTAGTGCAAATGATTTTTCTTATCTAAAAGAAGGAGCGTTATTTGTACGAAGCGGTCTTTTCTTGTTTTTTCATAAAACATCTCAAAAATCCGACGGTAAAACTAGAATTGGTATATCTATCTCTTCAAAGAATTGTAACGCTGTTAAACGAAACCTTTTAAAGAGAAAGATTAGAGAGTTCTTTCGACATAGCGAGTTTAGAGATCTCAATAGAGATATTGTAATTGTTCTCAATAAGAGACGTTTCAAATCAGTTGAAGACTCGCTCTTAAAGATTGAGGCTGATTTAAATGCTGGGTTTAAAAATATCTCCAAATCATGACATCTTCCAAATTCTTTGATAGAAAATGCAAAATCTTAATCAAGGAAAATCATAAATGGCACAAGATCAGAAGCGGGCTTTGTTGGCGGTCGTATTATCAGGGTTAATTCTTTTTGGATGGCAATATTTTTTTGCTCCACCTCAAACCTATGATGTAAAGCAGACTGATAGCACAATCAATGAAAACAAGGATTCAAAAAATATAAGTTCTAATGTTCGCAATGGTTCTGAAGAGAAAGTAGTAAAGGCCGTAGCAGTAGAAGAAATCATTCTTGAAAATGAGCTTAATAGCTATGTAATTAACAGTCAGTTATCAGTGGTAAGCGGAGTTTACAAAGAAACAGGCTCTAAGTTTGATGAGATCTTTACTGCCAAAAATAACAGTGTCTTATTTCTTTTAGACAGCGAATATAAAAGTGTGGATTTCCGATTTACCAATGTTGCTAAGGATAGGGCGGAGTTTACAAGTGGTGTCGGTCTATCAGGGATTGTTTTTGTAAATGATAAAGGTTTTGTTGAATATTCAATAAGCTCCTCTAAACCTTTTGGTTATAAATTTATATTTAAAGAGAGCATAGATGATGACAGTGCCGGCAGCTTAATGGCTATGGGTGGCGCTGTGACCAAACAGTTCGGTTATTACTCTGACGAATTTAATACACTTGGCCTTGAAAGCGACGAGAAAGGTGAGGCCAGTCTTAAATATGCAAATGTAGAAAACGATTACCACTTATTTGCTAATGTTTTTAAAGACAAAAAGCTTTTAGTTTATAAAACCAATGAAGCTGGATCCTTTGTTTTAAGAGGCCCAGAGAAAACTTTAAGCCTTGATTATAAACAAATTTTTGTAAGAAAAGAGTATGATCACCTAGGTGCTCTTGGCCATAATTTGCAGCAATCAATTGATTTCGGAATTTGGGCTGTGATTGCAGTACCAATACTTCGTGGTCTACAATTTTTCTACTCAATATTCCCAAATTATGGAATTTCCATCATTCTTCTTACAATCATAATTAGGATGCTTACTTTTCCACTCCAATACAAGTCTTTTAAATCTATGAAGAAAATGCAGGAGATACAACCTGATCTTACGAAGTTAAGGGAAAAGTATAAGGATAATCCGCAAAAAATGCAGCAAGAGACAATGGCCTTGTTTAAAAGAGCTGGAGCTAACCCATTGGGGGGCTGCCTTCCAATGTTGCTACAGATGCCTGTATTTTTCGCATTCTATAGAGTTTTGTATAGCTCTGTAGAGTTGGTAGATGCACCTTTTTATTTTTGGATTTATGATCTTTCCGAGAAAGACCCGTATTACGTTCTTCCTATTTTAATGGGTCTTGCAATGGTTCTTAACCAGAAGTTAATGCCATCCACCGTCAGCGATCCAATGCAAAAGAAAGTCATGCTTTTTATGCCATTAATTTTTGCTATTTTCATGAAAGATTTTCCAGCTGGTCTTACGCTATACATCGTAGTTTCAACGATAATGGGTATGGCTCAACAGCTATATGTTTATAAACGTGCTTAGTGATGGAATTTCTTTATGACGATAACCCTATTGTAGCTTGTAGTAGTGGTAACACTTCCAACTGCGCAATAGCGGTTATCCGCTTTTCTGGGTTTAATAATCTAAATATATTCTCTAAATTTTTATCAATACCAGTTGCTAAGATTAAACCAAGAAAAGCTCATTTCTGTGATCTTATTCATGAAGATCAATTGATCGACCAAGTTGTTGCAGTATTTTTTAAAGGACCCAATAGTTATAATGGTGAGAATGTACTTGAACTTTCAGTTCATGGAAATGTCTTAAATGTTGATAGGATTTTAGATTTATTTATTAATAATGCTGGGTTTCGTCTTGCTTATCCAGGTGAGTTTTCCTACAGGGCTCTTAAAAATAAAAAATTGAATTTATCCCAAGTAGAAGGCCTTGATCTTTTACTAAATGCCAACTCCAACTTTTCTTTGCAGCAGGGTTTTTCCTTAATGAGTGGGAGTCTTCAGAAGAGTTATTTAGATCTGCATGAAAAGTATCTTAATCATCGCTCAAGTGTGGAGCTTAGCATTGATTTCCTTGAGGACATCGGTGAACAAGAGGGGAATAGACAATTATTTGAAAGTTTTTCTAATTTAATGAAAAGTATAAATAAGCTTTGTGACAGGATAAAAGGTGATTCTGCTAAACTTTTAAATCCAGAGATTGTCCTTGTTGGCCAGCCAAACTCTGGAAAAAGCACTTTTTTCAACGCTTTATTAGGGGAGGAAAGATCCATTGTTACTAATATTGCTGGTACTACCCGTGATTTTATTTCTGAGAGAGTCCATCTTGAAGGCGTAAATTTTCGCTTAATAGATACTGCAGGCATTCGTAACTCTGAGGATGCTATCGAAATGGAAGGAGTTAAAAGGGCTTTAGATCTCGTAGCGAATAGTTTTCTTAAGGTATTGTTAGTCAATCCATTTGAGTTTAATGCTAAGTACTTTGAGATTTTGAATGGAATCCAATTTGATCATATATTTATCACCCATTCCGATCTAACTGGGTATGAGCTTGCAATTAAAAATTTATTAGAAACTGAATCATTTCTTGTACTTTTGAGTAATTCTAACCTTGTCGAGTCAGCCAATAGCCCTTATGACAAAGGTTTTGGACACGGACAAAAAGTTACTGGTCCTATGGGGGCAGAAAAAGCTGGTCCTGTGGGGGCAGAAAAAACTGGTCCTATGGGGGCAGAAAAAGCTGGTCCTATGGGGGCAGAAAAAGCTGGTCCTATGGGGGCAGAAAAAACTGGTCCTATGGGGGCAGAAAAAACTGGTCCTATGGGGGCAGAAAAAACTGGTCCTATGGGGGCAGAAAAAGCTGGTCCTATGGGGGCAGAAAAAGCTAGTCCTATGGAGGGAAAGAACTCGAATTTTAATGGGCTGGATATCTCTAAAGAATTTGAGATAAGTAGTTATAATCTCATAGGGGATGTTCAGTTTTGCTCCTTAAAGATAGGTCTCGATAACGTTGTTTCTATACTTTCTCAGCAAGCTAGCAGGAAATATTCGAATGCTGTTTCTGAAGAGCCGATATTACTAAAAAGGCATAAACAAAAGATATTTGAAATTGCTAAGGAGGTTGATCAGTATGGTCAACTTCTTGAAGAAGAATCTGATATTTCCATAATTTCGTCTGAACTTAATAACATTGGCCATTGTATTTCAGAATTGATTGGTATAGTGTCACCCGACGACGTTTTGCACAATATTTTTGATAATTTTTGTATCGGAAAGTAACTTGTTCTACGTGGAACATTTTTATGGAAAAATTCTTTGATATTATCGTTATTGGTGGTGGGCACGCAGGTGTAGAAGCTGCACATATCGCTAGTCAATTTAATAATTTGCGTATTGGTATTATAACTTTGCCCGGGCTAGGTTTAGCCTCAGCACCATGTAATCCAAGTGTTGGTGGTGTTGGTAAAGGACAAGTTGTAAGGGAGCTGGATGCTTTAGGTGGACTTATGCCTAAACTTGCAGATATGGCTGGAATTCAATACCGGACATTAAATGAAAGTAAAGGTTATGCTGTTCAATCTACAAGAGTTCAAATAGATAAAACTTATTATTCCGATTCAGCAGAGGCACTGATTGCAGAAATCAACAATATTTCTGTAATTAGGGAGAAGGTGGTCTCTGTTTTAGATACAATTGGTGGCTTTACGGTAAAAACGAATTGTTCCACGTGGAACTGTAAGAAACTGATTGTCACTGTAGGTACATTTCTCAATGGAAAACTCCATGTTGGTCGCGAGCAATCTGCAGGAGGACGATACGGTAGTGATGTATCTGGTGAGTTAACCAGTATATTTGAAAAGGTTAAAACAGCACCTAAGCGTTTTAAAACTGGCACTCCACCGAGACTTAATAAGAATACTATAGATTTTTCTAAGTTAGATGAACAACCAAGTGACGATTTCGTCAGAAACTTTCACTTTTCAAATACTCCATACGATAGGAACCTTCAGCAGGTTTCTTGTTTTCTTGCACGGACAAATAAAGATACAATTAACGCAATTAAAGAGAATATGCATGATAGTCCAATGTATAACGGCCAAATCAATGCAGTAGGTGCTCGTTATTGCCCAAGTATTGAGGATAAAGTAAACAGATATCCTGACAAGAGTAATCATCACGTTTTTGTGGAACCTGAAGGGCTCAATGAGATCACAATGTACCCTAGTGGTATTAGTTCATCTTTGCCAAAACCAGCTCAGGATCGAATGATTAAATCAATTGAAGGTCTAGAGAATGCCCAAATTGAACTCTATGGATATGCAGTAGAGTATGATGTAGTAGATACAACCGAATTAACGTATGGACTAGAGTATGAGACGATCCCTGGTCTATATTTTGCTGGGCAAGTGAATGGCACCTCCGGTTATGAAGAGGCAGCCGGTCAGGGCTTTATTGCTGGTGTCAATGCTGCTTTAGCGATTCAGGGTAGAGACATATTTATCCTTTCTAGGAATGAATCCTATATAGGTGTTATGGTTGAAGACCTTATTTCAAATCTTAGAGATGAGCCATATAGACTTTTTACCGCACGTTCTGAAAATCGATTATACATAAGAGAAGATAATTCAGTGCTAAGATTGCATGCTAAAAGAGCTTCTTTAGGGCTCAGTGAGAATGTGGACAAATATAATGAAAGTTTTGTTTTTGCTTTTGAGACAGTATTCCCACTACTAAAGGATTACTTTATTGATAATAATCATGATTTTATAAAGGGCCTTGGTTTTAATTTACCGCGTAGAATGTCCTTATCCGAAGTTTTAAAGCAGTCCAAACTCAACCCAGTTGAAATTTTCAAAAGATTCTTAGAATTCTTAGATTTGGAAGCATCAGAAGCACTAATTTGGTGTATATCAGTAAGTAACAAATATGAAGGGTATATTTCTAAGTCAAATGAGCACAATGAAAAACTTAAGAGGTTGGATAATATGAAGATTAATTGGCTTGAATTAATTGAGTCCGACAATATTTCCTTCGAATGTAAAAGGCGAATTGAGTGCATTAGACCGGTTTCTTTTGGACAACTTAAACTTATTGAAGGTATTCGACCAGCAACCCTAGCTGCAGTCGCAGGAAAATCTATATAATGAAATCAATGGAAAGGTTTGCAAAAGAGTACTTCGACTTACTTGTTGGTGAGTATGGTGGCATTAATCTTACAAGAATTAATGAGTTTGATGAGTTTTACAATAAACAAATTCTCGATTCAATTGAACCTTTGAAGCAGAGTAGTAAGTTTTTGAATGATATAGAATCTAAGGGTGTTTTTATAGACGTGGGTTTTGGTGGCGGGTTTCCTTTACTTCCACTAGCTAAATATCTTCCACATATACAGTTTTACGGTGTCGAAACAAGAAACAAGAAGGTTCGTGTTGTATCAGAGATTGCTGCTAAGTTAGGCCTCAACAATATAAAGTTTTTACACTCTAGAATAGAGAATGTTTTAATTGACACAAGTGCGGTATGTAGTCTGAAAGCAGTAGGAAAGGTTCATGATTTTTTAATCAAATTTAATAGTGCGAAGAAGATATCTGTGTATTTCTATAAAGGTCCAAATTTTTATGAAATAGAAAAATCCCAAATTTATGAAGCAAAAAAAGATTGGAACATTATAGAAGAAGTCGAAGTAAAGATTCCTAGTACAGAGAAAAGGTATCTAATAGGCTTTGAGCCTAAAAAAGTTCCATGTGGAACAAAAAGAATCAAACAACTTGTCAAAGTTTCTGATATTACTTAAAAATATTGGAAAATATATGGAGAGAGGTATAAATGGCTAGAATAATTGCAATTGCAAACCAAAAAGGCGGCGTTGGTAAGACTACAACTACAGTTAATCTCGCTGCTTGTTTAGCTGCCGCAGAAAGAAGAACACTAATAGTTGACTTAGATCCACAGGGTAATGCTAGTGTCGGTTTAGGAGTAGATAAAGAATCATTTACTAAAGCTAATGTTTATCACGCCATGATTGGCGAAGAAAATATTGAGAGTTGCATTTACAAAACAGAATTGGACCATCTTGATATTTGTCCATCTGACAACAACCTAATTGGTGCTGAGGTTGAATTAATGCAGGCGTTTGCGAGGGAATCAAAGTTAAAAAGTTCCTTGGAGGCTGTAGAATCTAAGTATGATTACATCTTGATTGACTGCCCACCCTCGTTAAGTCTTTTGACTGTAAATGGCCTTAATTCAGCGGACTCATATATAGTTCCAATGCAAACTGAATACTATGCAATGGAAGGTTTGGCCCAATTACTTAATACAGTAAAGCTTATACAGCAAAATTTGAATCCTAAGCTTGAAAGAGAAGGGATTCTTTTAACTATGTATGATGGAAGAAATAATCTTGCGAAACTTGTAGCACAGGAAATAAAGGAACATTTTCCAGAAGATACATTTAGAACCATAATTCCTAGAAACGTTAAGCTTTCTGAATGCCCAAGTCATGGAAAGCCAGTTATTATTTACGACATCACATCTAAAGGCAGTGAAGCCTATTTGAATATGGCCAAGGAAATAATTCTTAAAGAAAAAGAACGAGAAATTAGTTCTCAAGAAAATCTTTCTCTAATGGATCAGGTCATCGATAAAAAGCCGAGGGATAACTTTGAAATCCCAAGTTTTGATGATTACCAGGTTTAAAATTTAAGAGAGGGAAATATGAAAGAGACGACAAAATCAAAAACTGCACTAGGTAAAGGAATGGGAGCTCTATTAGGGAGTGGAGCTTCACCAATCAAAAACCAGCCAACTGATAGCACTTTAACTAAGGGATCGTTGCATAGTCCAACCCTTTTACCTATATCTAAGATCAAGCCAAACAAAGAGCAGCCAAGAAAAATTTTTAAGGACAAGGAACTTGCTGAATTGTCTGCATCTATCAAAGAAAATGGTATTATTCAGCCATTAACTGTTCAGGCTAGTGACGACGGAACTTTTTTGTTAATTGCAGGTGAACGACGCCTTAGAGCAGCAAAGCTGGCCGGTTTAGAACAAGTACCTGTAACAGTTAAGAAAACTACAAAGAAAGAAGTACTTGTCATGGCCATAATTGAGAACGTTCAACGTTCCGATTTGAACTGTGTCGAAGAAGCTTTGGCTTATTATCAGTTGATGAATGAATTTGATTTGACTCAGGAAGAAGTTGCTAAAAAAATTGGAAAAGAAAGATCAACAATTGCAAACTTTTTAAGAATTTTAAAGCTACCAAGAGAGGTTATTCAACATCTTCAGAAGGAAAGTTTAACTTTTGGTCATGCCAAGGTATTGGCTGCTGTAAAAGATGATGAGAAGGCCAAGAGATTGTCTCGTGAAGCAATCGACAACAATTGGTCTGTAAGAGAGCTTGAAAAGAATATTAAGGCATCTAAAAAGCCTTCTTCAAGAGAAGTATCAAATCCGTATTTTGATGAAAAACTAGACTCAATCAAGAGGAAACTAGAGGAAAAAACTGGCTATCACTTCGATTTAAAGACAAAGTCAAGTGGTGCTGGTACAATAACGATTAAATATAGCAATGAAGCTGAGTTTAATGATATTTTCGAATATCTAGTTTCAAAATAATATTTATTTAAGGTCAGGGAGAGATCTTAATGAGTTCAAAAAATGAAATCTGCGCAATAATTGAGGAAGGTTGCCGCTTTGAAGGCAACCTTTCATTTAATGGAATAGTTAGGATCTCCGGGGTAGTAACGGGAAGTATATTTTCAAACGATACTCTTGTTGTTTCCGAAGGTGCTGTTATCAATGCAGACATCAATGCAAGCGTAATACTTATCTCTGGCACTGTTAAAGGTAACATTAAGGCTACTTCTAGGGTAGAAATAAGAAAACCTGCCAGATTCGAGGGAACTGTAACTTCACCAAGTCTTATAGTTGAAGAGGGAGTTATCTTTCATGGAATTACTAAAATGAAGGATAAAAAATAAGAACTTCTTGACTAATTTTCTGGTTCAGAATATTCAATAACACTGTCAAAAACTAAATTTCATTAAGGTACTTTTATGGACGCGTTTGTCGCTATTTTCCAACAACTTGGAGCAAATGAATCACTCGTTTATCAATTTGTAATTTTTGTCATCGTTTTTCTGATTGCAAAGTTTGGTTTTTTTAACCACCTACAAAAGATGCTAGATACGAGAGAAGAAAAAACTGTAAAACTCGAAAGTAATGCTGAAGCTAAATTTGAAGAAATTAATAAGCTATCTGCTGAGTACAAGGACAAAATCCAAACGGCCAACAAAGAGGCGAAAGCAAAAGTGGATGCTGGAAAAATGGATATCGTTAAAACGGAAGAGGCTCGTTACCGTCAACATGAAAATGAAGTGAACGAATACGTTGAATCCTCTCGCTCCGTAGTTCAAAAAGAAGTTCAGGCAAAAAGAGAAGAGGTTATGAGCGAAGCTGAGCAATTGGCAAATACACTTGTTCAAAAAATAACTAAAGGATAAAAATGAAGTTGTTCTTACTTACAGGCTTATTGATGGCAAACAATATGGTTTTTGCTGCTGGCAAGGGCACTGGATCCCCAGCGGATTTAATACCAGCATTTATTAATCTTTTTATTTTGTTGAGCTTTTTAATTTGGATCCTAAAAAAGCCCGCACAGAACTACTACAGAGAAAAATCTGATGGGGTTAAAAACTTACTTGAGAGGGCAAGTGTAAAAGCTAAAGAATCTCAAATGATGATGGATGCGCAAAAGAAGAAAATTGATAATGTTGCTGAGGAAATAGATACGATCTTTTTGGACGCTGACAAGTCTATCACTAAGTTTGAAACTGACTATAAAAATGAAGTTTCTGAAAGAATAGAAAAAATGAAACAAGATGCAGCTGCAAAAATCGAAGCAGAGAAAAAACAAGCATTTAATAAATTGAATAATAACTTTTTAGATGAAGTGATTGGTAAAGCGAAAACTTATATTAAAGGTAATCCTGAACTTGCTTCAAAAGCAACTGATAGCGCTTTAGAGGGGCTTAAGTAATGAAAGAACAAAATATCTCAAAGGTATATGCTGACTCATTTTTAGAGCTAGGCAAAGAAAACAATATTGATATCGCTGAAGAAATGACTAAGTTAACTGAAGTCATCAATACCTCTAATGAGCTTGAAAACCTCTTATTCTTGGATGTTTTCACCATCGAAGAGAAAACATTGGTATTTGAAGATATTTCTAAAAAAATCGGCCTGTCTAACTTATTAGTTTCAGCTGTGAAGTATCTAATAGATCAAAAAAGAATTGGTCTTTTCCCGCTGATCTTTAAAGAGGTCATTGTCAGGGACGATATGGAAAAAGGCTTTTTAAGAGGGGAAATTTTAGGCTCTGAGAGTGATCTTTCCGAAGGCCATAAAGAAAAATTGTTAGCTTCAATTAAAAAATACATTGGTGATAAAAAACCAATTTTAACATATAAGCAATCAGATGAAGTAACTGCAGGATATAAGGTGAAAATCGAGGATCTCCAATTAGATGCTTCTCTAGACAATCAATTAAAGCATTTCAAAGAATCAATTATAGGTGAATAACTAATAAAGGAAAAATGAATGAGCACGACAATGAGACCTGAAGAAATTACGGGAATAATTAAGGACAGAATCGCGAATTTCGAATCAAGACTTAATGTAAGCGAAGTTGGTACAGTCCTTACCATTGGTGACGGTGTTGCCAGAGTTTTTGGGCTTAAAAATGTTTTGGCCGGCGAACTTGTAGAGTTTGAAAACGGTGTTAAAGGAATGGTTTTGAACCTAGAGACCAACAACGTTGGTATCGCAGTTCTTGGTGATTTCTCTGAGATTAAAGAGGGTTCAACTGTTAAAAGAACTGAAAAAATCGTTCAGGTTCCAGTTGGAGACGCTTTACTGGGTAGAGTAGTAAATTCAATCGGTGAGCCAATTGATGGTCAGGGCGAGCTTAAAACAAATGAATTTAGAAATATTGAAATTAAAGCTCCTGGTATCATTCAAAGAAAACCGGTACATGAACCAATGCAAACAGGTATTAAAGCAATCGACTCTATGATTCCAATTGGTAGAGGACAAAGAGAGCTTATCATTGGTGATAGAAAAACTGGTAAAACAGCCGTTGCAATTGATACAATCATCAACCAGAAAGGAAAAGATGTTGTATGTATTTACGTAGCAATTGGTCAAAAACAATCAACTGTTAGGCAAGTATACCAAAAGCTTAAAGAAGCTGGTGCACTTGATTATACAATCATCGTTTCAGCTACTGCGTCTCAATCAGCACCTCTTCAATATATTGCGCCATACTCTGGTTGTACTATGGGTGAGTTCTATAGAGATAGTGGTAAACACGCTTTGATCGTTTATGATGATCTTACAAAGCAATCGCAAGCATATAGGCAATTGTCTTTATTGCTTAGAAGACCTCCTGGACGTGAAGCTTTCCCAGGAGATGTATTCTATGTTCACTCAAGACTACTTGAGAGAGCTGCAAAAATGAGTGACGAGCAAGGTGCAGGATCCCTAACAGCACTACCTGTAATTGAAACTCAGGAAGGCGATGTTTCGGCATATATTCCAACCAACGTTATTTCAATCACTGATGGTCAAATCTATCTAGAGTCTGATTTGTTTAATGCTGGTGTAAGACCAGCTGTGAACGTAGGTATCTCAGTATCAAGGGTTGGTGGGTCTGCTCAAATTAAAGCTATGAAAAAAGTTTCAGGTACTTTAAGACTTGACCTTGCACAGTATAGAGAACTCGCAGCTTTTTCTCAGTTTGCATCAGACTTGGATGAAGCTACAAGAAGACAATTGGAAAGAGGTGAGAGACTCGTAGAGCTTTTAAAGCAACAACAATATAGTCCTATGGGTGTAGAAGATCAGGTTATTTCTATCTATGCAGCTACAAAAGGCTACTTTGATAGTGTTGAAAAAGCAAAAGTTCAAGAAGCTGAAAAAGGTTTACTAGAATTTATAGCAACCAAGCACTCTGCAGTTAGAGATTCAATTAGAGAAGCAAAGCAAATAACTGCTGAAAACGAAGCGAAACTAAACGAAGCGATTCAAAGCTTTATCTCGACAAATTATTAATAAGTAGAGGCTTAAATGGCGAATATAAAAGAATTAAAGAAGCGAATTAAGAGTACTAAAAGTACTCTTAAGATCACAAGCGCCATGAAACTTGTGTCCGCCGCAAAACTTGCAAAAGCTCAGGCTAGGATCCAAGGTTTTAAACCATATTCAAACGAATTGGATAAAACTGTTAGAACTGCGTCAGCATTGGCGAAAGATTATAGCCATGAGTTTTTAAAGGAATCTGACTCTAAGAATGCTGCTATACTTATAGTATCTTCAGAGAAAGGTCTGTGTGGCGGCTACAACTCTCAACTCTTTAAGCAGGTTAAAAACTTCATTTCAGAAAATAAAGATATGAACTTTAAGTTTTATTTTATTGGAAGAAAAGTTAAGGAGCTGCTTTCAAGAGAAGGCGTTAGTGAGGAGAAGTCTTTCTCCTTTGCAAAAGCTGAACCGGAATTTGAAGAAGTTAAAAAAGTCTCTAAAGAACTTGCAAACCTTTTTGTAAGTGGACAAGTTGGTAAGCTATTCATTGCTTATAACTCTTTCCTCTCTGCGATTGAATTTGAGTCTCGAGTATCACAGGTACTTCCTATGACCGTATCAGATGAAGAGAAGGAAAAGTTGGCTGAAGAGTTTCCAGTAGACTTTAAATACGAGCCGAGTGCAGAAGTTATCCTGGATAACTTAGTGCCAGAGGTTTTTAACACTACTGTTTTCACAAGCATTTTGGATGCGGTTGCGGCTGAGCATGGCTCAAGAATGACAGCAATGGATAATGCGACAACAAACAGTAAAGATATGATTAGAAATTTAACATTAACAGCTAATAAATTGAGACAAGCGGCCATTACAACGGAATTAACAGAAATCGTTTCTGGCGCTGAATCTCTAAACTCTTAAGGAGCATACACAATGTCTGGAGTAAATGTAGGTACAATTAGGCAAGTTATGGGGCCGGTAATCGACGTTGAATTTGCCAATGGCAAATTGCCGGAACTTAATAACGCTTTAAAAATCACAAATAAGGCAATCTCTGATAGCGATTGGAACCTTGTAGTTGAAGTTGCAGCTCACCTTGGAAATAACATGGTTAGAACAATTGCAATGGATTCCACTGAAGGTTTAGCACGTGGTCAAGAAGTTCAAGATACTGGTAAGCCGATTCAAGCACCAGTTGGTAGAGAAGTTTTGGGCAGAATTATTAACGTAACTGGTGAGCCAGTTGATGAAGCCGGTCCAGTAAATGCTAAGAAATTTTATGACATTCACAAACCAGCTCCAACTTTTGCTGATCAATCCACAAAATTAGAGCCATTCTATACTGGGATTAAAGTTATTGACCTTCTTGCTCCTTATCTTAAAGGTGGAAAGATTGGTTTATTTGGTGGTGCAGGTGTTGGTAAGACGGTTCTTATTATGGAATTGATTAACAACATTGCTACCCAACATGGTGGTCTATCTGTATTTGCGGGTGTTGGAGAGAGAACTAGAGAAGGAAGAGACCTTTTTGATGAAATGACAGAGTCTGGAGTAATCGATAAAACAGCTCTAGTATATGGTCAGATGAATGAGCCACCAGGAGCAAGAGCAAGAGTTGCACTAACTGGCCTTTCTGTTGCTGAATACTTCAGAGACGAAGAGAAACAAGACGTACTTTTCTTTGTGGATAATATCTTTAGATTTACCCAAGCTGGTTCTGAAGTTTCGGCACTACTTGGTCGTATTCCTTCAGCGGTTGGATACCAACCAACACTTGGTACTGAAATGGGTGCTCTTCAGGAGAGAATTACTTCAACAAAAGATGGTTCAATTACATCTATTCAGGCCGTTTACGTTCCTGCAGATGATTATACTGATCCAGCTCCAGCTACGACTTTTGCTCACTTGGATGCAACAACAGAACTTTCAAGAACGATCGCTTCTTTGGGTATTTACCCAGCAGTTGACCCACTAACTTCTTCTTCTACAATTTTATCTCCTGATATTGTTGGTGAAGATCACTACAAAACAGCAAGAAGGGTGCAAGAGGTTCTTCAAAAATATAATGAACTTCAAGATATTATTGCAATTCTTGGGATGGACGAGCTTTCTGAGGAAGATAAGCTTATCGTTGCTAGAGCAAGAAAAATCCAAAAGTTCTTGTCTCAGCCATTCTTTGTTGCAGAGCAATTTACTGGTTTGAAAGGTCAGTTTGTTAAGATTGAAGATACTATTGAAGGCTTTAAGGCAATTCTTGACGGTAAATGCGATGACTTACCAGAGCAAGCATTTTACCTTGTTGGCGATTTAAATATGGTACACGAGAAGGCTAAAAAGCTTTAAGGAAACTACATGAGTAACTATAATGTAGACATTTTTACACCAAATGGGGTTGTTGTTCACAACCTTGCAGCAGATGAACTTTACGTACCTACGAAAGCAGGCGAGATTAATGTTCTGAAGGACCATACCCATTTGATAACAGAACTAAGTTCAGGAATGCTCACAGCAAAATCCTCCTCTGGAGACAGACACTTTGCTGTCCATTCTGGATTATGCAAGATTTTGGGAAATAAAGTTACTATCCTATCTTCAACTTCTGAAAAAGCAGAAGAAATAGATGTTGAGAGGGCAAAAGCTGCAAAGGCTAAGGCCGAATCGAGGTTAAATGATTTTGATTCCTTAACCGATGTAGATTACATTAAGTTTAAGCGAAAGCTGGAAAGGGCCAATGTAAGACTAAAATTAGCAGAACTTAATAAGTAAAACGAAAACGGCTCCGAAAGGAGCCGTTTTTTTTGGTCCTATAGGACCAAAAACTTTGACTGGCCATTAAAAACCCTACTGAATATTCACAAAATGAGCTTGGCTAATCACAAACTGCCCTAAACTCCTTTGCCTGGGTTTAAAAATTCTAGAAATCTTTTAAACTGATATTAATGGTAAAAGTATTAATTTCAGTTCTCACATTCACCGTGCTTACAGTGACTGCAACTCAAAGGTTGTTGGATAATGCTTTTACACCTGTTAATTCCGGGTTTAATCCAAAGGTTGTTTTAAGAAATTTAGTGGTTACTAAGTCTAGCATTCCAGAGTTTGAAGTTGCTGAACTATCAGAGAAAGACTTCATACCTACTTTTGCAAATGATGCATTATTAGAAGATGAGCAACCTGTAGAGTTCCTAAGTTTAAGCAAGTCTATTAAAATGGATAATATCCAAGCTGAGCGTGCAGATTTAGACAATAGATTGATCATCAAAAAAATGCCTACACAAATAAATGGGGCTGAACCAATTGTGTTGAGTGGTTATAACACTCTCAGAAAAATCAAATTCAACAACCTTGTGGCGAACTTCAAACCTCTTAAAGTTGATCTTATAAGAAGTGGTTCTGTGGTAGCTGAAGCAAAAAAGAAAAAAGATTCAATAACAACCAAAAATGTTGATAAGTCTATTAATGTAAATTTGGACAGAATTTCTACGGCACTATCTGCCACTGAAAAGTCTAACCAAAAAGAAAAGCTTAACGTGAATATCGACAAAGGAAATTCTTCCAAAGACGAGTTAGTGTTTTTTGACTACTCAAATTCACCAGATGAAAAATCAAAAACGAAAGTTTCAAATTCGCTGGTCGGACAATCAATTCCGATACCAAATAAAGGCGGAGCAAGGGACGAGGTTTTAGGAAAGATTCTAAAAGATATGGGTGAAAAGTTCAAAAAAGATGCAGGCACTAATGTCTCTATGAATGGCCCTTCTAAAATAAAAGTAAAAGCACCTGTACAAGAAAGTTATGGACTAAATGGTGCGAGATCAAGTTTAAGAGTGGCTACTCATGGGTACTCGTTAACAAGTCGTAAGAGCCAAGATATTAGTGACTTTGATATTCGATTTGCAGATAATGCTGACGCAATTGCACATTCAGGGTCCGATGGAAGCGTGCTGATAGAGTCTAATTTAAATAGTGAGTACTCAGTTAGAAGAGCTGTCTTATTTAGTCATGGCTATTTACCAGTAAGTGTAGACCTTGTGCTCGAGCAAGGAAATGTAAACTTAGGAATTCCCACGATATCTAAAACTTCATTTAATAAAGTATTGGAGGAAAAAGGTCTCAGAGGATTGGGCTCACACGCTTTAATTGAATTGGATGAGCTAACTGAAGATGCAGACTTTGATGTTTCTACTGGTTATGAGTTAAAGTTATTTTTGGATAGAAATTTGAATATTGTAAACAGGGGAGACTCGGAATACGCATTTATTCTTTTTATAGGTGTTGAGCCAGGAAATCGCATTTTAAGTTTTAAGACTTACAAAAATGAAATAACGAGTAAGATTGTTCATCTTGTGGAAGATGAGCTTTACTTTGATTTCAATTTTTACCACAGAATAAAAAATGATAAATTTGCACTCTTTGAAGACAACCTTTTGTCACAAGAAAGTGGTGTATTGAGCCTTGATGAAAATCAGATTACCGACTTGGGATATGAGTCAAATATCACTAAAAAGACAGTAAATGAATTCTCCATCGATAAGGCACTTTACTCCATAGGTACTAGAAAATACTTTGAGCTAAAACACCAAGGTGAAAGTATTTTTATTGGTAGATGGAACAATTACAAAATTAATGTTCCTAGTGAAAGTTACAAGAGATTTGCTCTTGGAAGCTTTGATTTTGACTCTCTAAATGGACACTGTATGGTCCAGATAAATCTCTCTAAACAAGCTAAAGCTATGTCTTTTAATGGTTCAAGTTTCCGTGGCAGTATGAGTGTTGAACAAAGAGTTTTAGATACTGATGGGATATTTTATAGAGACTTGAGTAATCAATCTAAGAAGATATTTCTGATGGGTGAAGAACAAGGTGTTATAAATGTTGAAATCACCTATGTTGATAATACTGTAGATTACTTACAATCCTTTTGTTCTCAGTCTAACTACTTGGTGGAACAACTTTAATTCTTACATTTTTGTCTACGGTTTAGCTTATAGAAGTTTTTAGGATAATAGCTTCTGAGTTCTTTGTCTGATAGTTTCCTGTATTTACGATCTGTTAATTGCAAGTCGCTGACTACTATCTTATTGCGTTTATATGTAGGGTTTTTATATATGAAGTGGGCGTTAAGTCGATCAATCTTAGGACTACTTTTCTTTAGTAGATTAAAAAAAGTTTTAGGCCTAACCTTGCATTTGGTTAGGTAGACTCCAATATCGTTTTTGAAAGAGTTTGTCTCTTTTAAGTAGCCTTTCAATGGAAAAATAAGATCTTTATAAGCAAGAGTATAAACCATCGCCAAAAATTCGGAATAATAATTTTTAGATGCAAAGCCAACATTTGCGTGTTTATAATTCTCCATTATGTAAGACAATGTCGCTTTTTCTTTAAATTTACGTCTTGCCTTAACTAAATGAGAAGTTCCAAAATTGTAGGCGGGTACAGCAAGATCCCAACGTTTAAGAATCTGTTTGTTCTGTTTTAGAAGATGAAGTGCTGCGAGTGTACTAATTATTGGATTGTTTCGGTAATCGATATACTTAGTCCTCCTAGGCATAAATGCTGCTGATGTTCTTGGCATAAACTGCCAAACCCCTGCCGCACCGGCATATGACTTAGCCTTTAGGTTAAAACTAGATTCGACAAATGCAATACCCAGTAGTTCTTTAGGCATCTTAAAATTTTTAAACTGCTTTTCGAGAAAAGGAAGATAAGGCAATGAGCGCAGCACACCATAAAATACCATATCTCTTTGTCCTGTTTGTGTTCTGATTGTGGTCGACAGAGATTTAAAAAAGACTTTTTTTTCACTAGGTGATTTAGGTATTTTCAAATTTGAATTCTCAATAGATTTCAAAACGGACTTTTCATCGGCTCTTAATATTGATTTTGGCAGGTGTAATCTTTTAAGTATGGTTTTTATGTCTTTTGCTCTTTCAAGAGACAGGTCTGCTTGAAGCTTAGACTTTGCAAATTTATTAATTTTTGAAGAATGAAGCGGGCCAAAATCCATAATGTTGTAAACAAGAGATAATTCATTTTTATCGTGAATTATAACTTGTTGACTTGTGTATTGGGTATAGACGGAAAACCAAAAATGGGTCGAATCTTTGAAGTACTTTGGGATATTAAAGTCTTTATGAATGAGATTTTTTTCATCATTAAGTATCACTTTTAAGAGATCTTTCTTGATTGCAGATGCTGCACCGTTGACCGGAGAGATTATAGCATTATTTAAGATAGCCTCTTCTATTTCGATAACTTCACTTTTGAATGTTTCAGGTGGGGCAAAAGGAAAAGCGTAGAAACTTAACCAGAACAAAAAAATAAAAAACTTCATAGAAACTCAGGTTCACTTAAGATTTGCATTGCTTTCTTATAACCAGCTTTAACTGCATGAGCTGCTGAGTCAGGGTTTAAAGAAAAGGAATTGGCAAAAAATAGCTTATAATCATGATGATCTGGATATATGTCGATTAGTTTAACATTGGGATTAACATTGAGTTTTCTTTCTAAGATAGAAAGTATGTCTCTTCTATAAGTTTGGCTAAACTTTTCATTTTTCATGTATTCGGAAACGGTATTTAAAATATCTATGGCGGTAGCTCGTTTGGCCCTAGATGCAACGATCTTTTTTTGAATGAGAAGATAAATTGACTGAATTGCAATTGATGGCAGTCCATAGTTAATAAGTGAACCGACCTCATCATGGTAGTGATATGGTGTGTGTGTCCAAGAGCTTATAATAATATCACAGTTATTATCTTCTGCGACATGAGTAGAAAGCGTCTCTCTTATTTCGCCATCGATGTAATAGTCAGTTTCTCCTGTTACCTGGTTTTGAACAGGATAAGGTGCATAAAATGGTGGAACTGACATGCTGGCCGCGGCTGCGTCTGAGACCTTCGTACCTGTGTAGTATACAGCTGTGCTATCGTGTGTGGGATTTGGATAATTGTATTTGCTAAAAATAACTTTTCGCGAGTGGTCAAGTTGAGTTGCAACTATAAAAAGATCAGGAATAAAGTCTTCAAAACTATCTACTGACAGTACATTCTCCAGTAAGTAATTTCTTGCTCCCTCTGTGCTAAAGAGACCTGGGAAGCTTAAGAAAGGTTGGAGTAAGTTGCGTATAGGCCTTGGAAAGCTTTCGAATAAACCATGGCCATGATGATAGAGTGGTTTGGACCTACGACGATGCAAATGAAACATATCTCTATACGATAACTTTTTCATTTCCCCTTTTTTAAGCCCTAAAACCCCATTAATAATTTCTTGAGGAGTAAGTCCACTAGCAAGAAAAACGCTGATCATCGCACCTGCACTGGAGCCAACGTAAGAGCTGACCTCAAGCGAGCGTGGTACATTTAGCTCTCCTTTTGCGGAGTTTTTATTGCTTTTAAGGGTAAACCCAAGCTCTTCAAGAGCAAGGGTAACACCTAAGTGCCATGCAGCGGCTTTAACAACGCCACCTGAGAGAACTAGTGCAGTCTTTTTA
This sequence comes from Halobacteriovoraceae bacterium, assembly GCA_002718735.1. Next base: position 18,979 of record PBFR01000032.1, read on the forward strand.
TTTTTAAATTCGTTAAGATTCAGATTTTTCATGTGAATTAGATTATAATCAAGTGAACATAAAAAACATAGCATAGTGTCATTAAATTTTGCGCATTTAAACAGAATTAACTATCATAAGTATAGATTCACTTAATCCGACGAAACAAGGAAGGTTTTATCTATGGATGGAAGATGGCTAAGTATCTTGGAGTTTGCAAACTATAAGGGCAAGTCCGTCTCTACGATACGTAGATACATTAAGGCTGAGCGAGTAAAGTTTAAAGAAGAGAATGGAAAGTATTTCATTTGGGCAAGGGATTATAAGGATCCAAGTCTGCAAAATGAAAAAGAGTTCTTGGAATTAAGACTTGAGAATGAACGCCTTAAAAAAGAAAATAGAACCTTGGGTGAGCAAATATCCGAGCTTCAAATGCTTGTGAGAATTTACGAGGAAGAGAAAAATTCTCTAAATGCTAAAAACCTTCCGGATTTACCTGTAGATCTATGAGATTTTTAGTTTATATTTCATTCTTCATTTTATTTACCAACCAGGCCATGGCAGACAATCAAAATATGCGAAATTGTTTGGTACTACCTGTCACCGACACTGCTGGAAATGCACTGGGATATAAGGTTTATGAAGGTCTTGAGCGCTTTCTTAAAAACGCTGAATGGTGTGACTATAAATCTAGTGCAGAGCTGATAGAGGTATTTGCAAGGTACAGGGATAGGCTAAAAGAGTATTTAAAAGACCCAAAAGTTTTACAAACTGTATCGACAAGAACTTCTGCCGGCACAATGGTTAGAGTAGATCTAACTTATGATGTTAACCAAGTAAAGGTTCAAATGGATGTTATTGGTGAAAATGGAACAGACATCTATTTCAGCGAGAAAGACACTTTGCAAGATCCTACTGTTGAAGACATTGTTCAACTTCTTGGAAACTGGTTGGAGTTATATGAAGCAACTATTCCATATGATGGAAAGATTTTAGGTGTTCTAGGCGATCAAATAACTTTTACCTATCCAGATAGAAAGAAATTGAAAGTTGGACAAAGTTTTAGAGTTCGCCGTCTACTTAAAAAAAGCAAGCACCCACTTCTCAAAAAAGTTGTAGAGTGGGAGGTGGATCTATTGGCCCGTGGAAAGGTTTTTAACATTAATGAAAAACAGGGCCTTGGGCTGATAAAGGTTTATGAGAAGAATCTCAAATTATCGCCAGGTGATTGGATTGTTTTTGAAAAAGATTCCTTATCACAAGTATTTGATAAAACCCCATACCCTGAAGTTAAAGCTAATCAATTTGGGAAGCTTGGCTTTTTTACTTTATTTTTTGATGTGTCTTCAAGCTCAGTCGGGACTAATACGTCAGATAACAACAAGGCGACAGGATTTACTTATGGAGTGAGTGCAGAAGTAGAGGCCTGGATAACTAGAAACTATTTTGCTACTGGTGAATTTGGAAGGCGACTTGGCACTTTGGAGGAGAAATCTGGTTCTTTGAGCTTAGATTCTGTAAGTGTAACAAATGGTGTATTTAAAATTGGTGGTGGATATAAATATCTTCCTCTTGGCTTTTTTTACGGTCCACAAGTAAACTTGACTGCAGGATATGCACACTACTCCTATGATGTAGAGGAGTCCGAAAGTGATGGTTTCGGAAAAAATAGCTTTTCTGGTATTTATTTGGGTGTAAATGGAAATATGCCTTTAAAAAAAGGTATTAGAATTTTTGGTGGTGCCCAAATTATACCATTTTCAGACTTTGAAGATGAAGATGATATTTTTGGTTCTGAAAAATCTTCAAGCTCTATGGTTTTTCGAGGCGGTTTAAAGTATCAGTATAGTCCTTTAATATCTTTGGATGCCGCATTTGAGACTCAAAATAACTCTGTAAAATTTGACAGCGGTACAACAACTCAACTTAGCTATAAAGATACCATCCTTAAATTTGGTGGATCTTTTATTTTTTAATTATGAATATAAATGAACTCCTATCAGAAATCGTTTCCTTAGTATGGGGAACTCCATTATTAATATTTCTTTTGGTTGCAAATCTCATATTATTATTTTTTTCAAAACTGATTCCAATCAGAGGGCTTGGTCATGCAATATCTCTAGTCTCAGGCAAGCATTCAACGGGTGAAGCTGAAGGTCAAATCACTCATTTTCAAGCATTGAGTAATGCTTTAGCGGCAACGATTGGTTTAGGAAATATCGCTGGTGTTGCTGTCGCAATTTATCAAGGTGGTCCTGGGGCAGTCTTTTGGATGTGGGTCTCAGCTCTTTTGGGGATGAACACCAAATTCTTTGAGTGCACATTATCAGTGATGTTTAGAGGGAAAGATTATCAAGGAGAAGTTCAAGGTGGTCCAATGTACTATATTGAAAATGGGATGGGAAAGTCATATAAGTTCTTTGCTTTTCTATTTGCATTATTTGGATTGATCGGAACCCTGGCCCTGTTTCAAATTAATCAATTAGCAAGTTTTCTTGAAACGTCATATTCAGTAGACACTACTATTACAGGGATGATTTTTGCGGTACTTACAGTCTATATTTTATTAGGTGGGCTTAAAAGAATTTCATCGGTAACATCAAAAGTTGTGCCGTTAATGAGTGTACTATATGTGATCCTGTGTTTAGTGATCTTGGCCGTAAATTCTGAAAAAGTATTCCCTATGTTTATAAGTATTTTCGAGAGTGCATTTGGATTTGGACAAGTAGCCGGTGGTGTAAGTGGTTATGCTTTAATGCATGTTATCCAAACAGGAGTCAAAAGAGCTGCATTTTCAAATGAGGCCGGCATTGGTACAGCTCCCATGGCACATGGAAATGCAAAAACAAATGAACCTATAAGTGAAGGTTACGTGGCAATGCTAGGTCCTTTAATAGATACAATAATAGTATGTACTCTGACAGCCCTTGCAATTTTGGTGGGCATAGAATCTGTCAATATGAATACAATTGAGTTAAATGGAATTAATCTTACTGCGTTTGCATTCACAAAATCACTAGGTGAATTTGGGAAACACTCTTTAGGTATAGTAATCTTTCTTTTTTCTTTTTCAACCATGATTGGAATGGCCAACTATAATAAGAAATGCTGGGATTACTTATTTAAAGGGCGCTGGAACCTAGGAGATAAGACATTTATTCTATTCTACGGTCTAAGCATTGGAATTGGTGCCGTAATTAAAATGAGTGCTGTGGTTAACATCATCGATATTTGTTATGCATTGATGGCAATTCCAAATATAGTCGCAACAGTATTTCTTGCAGGTAAAGTTAAAACTGCATTAGCGAAATACAATACTAAGTTTAAAATTTAGGTAAAAATGGATAAGACTGAAAAAATAAAAAGCCTTGAAGTAGAGATTTTAAAACATAAGAATCTTTACTACCAAGGTAAACCAGAAATTTCGGATTATGAATTTGATAAGCTTGAAGAAGAGCTAAAGAATTTAGACCCAAAGAGTCCAGTTCTTTCTTTTATCGGTTCTTCTTTTTTTGTTGGAGAAAAAGTTGAGCATGCATCAAAAATGCTATCTCTCAACAAAACTTATAAGTTGGAAGAACTCGAGCGATGGATGGATACAAAAGAAGTTGTTTCAACCTTTAAGATTGATGGTTCCAGCTGCTCTTTAATTTACAACTCTGGAAAGCTTACTTTAGCTAAAACCAGAGGAGACGGTCGTTTTGGAGAGAAGATCACAAATAAGGTGCTATATATAGACCATGTCCCTAAGAGCTTAGAAGGTTACAATAAAAATTTTGAGATTAGGGGAGAAATCTTTTGTAGAGAAAAGGATTTTATCCACCTTTCTCAGGAGATGGAGAAGCTAAACCTTGAAAAGCCGACCTCACAAAGAAATATAGTCGCTGGACTTTTGGGAAGAAAAGAGAATATAGAATTAGCGAGGTTCCTATCTTTTCAGGCCTTTGAATTTATTTCAAATGAAGAGAGTCTTCATACTGAAGAAGACAAATTTAGACATTTAAGAAAGCTTGGGTTTGAAACCCCTGAATATAATAAAAGTAAATCCAGAAAAGAAATAGAAGCTCAAGTTGAAGAAGCAAGAGAATTTATGTCCCAGGGAGACTATCTTATTGATGGACTAGTTGTGAGTTTTAACAACTTGGATCTTCATGATCGATTGGGAGAAACGGCTCACCACCCACGTTATAAGATTGCCTTCAAATTTGAAGGGGAGATGAAGCCTACAATTATTAAGAGTATCTCCTGGCAAGTATCTCGTAACGGTATTCTCACCCCGGTCGCAAATGTGGAAAGTGTCGAATTAAGTGGGGCAAATGTTTCAAGAGTCACGTTGCATAACTTTGGTCTAGTAAAACAATTCAATTTAAAAACAGGTGACAAAATAAATATTATTAGAAGTGGGGAAGTGATTCCAAAATTTATAGATGTAGTTAAATCATCTGATGAGAGCTTTAAATATCCTGTTGAGTGCCCAAGCTGTGACCAAGAAACTGTTGTAGATGATATAAGATTATTATGCAAAAACCCTTCTTGCCCTGAAAAGGTTAAAGACGAGATTCTAAACTTTATCCGAAAAGTTGGAATTGAAAACTTAAGCGATAAGCGCTTGGTAGAATTAATTGAGAGCGGACTGGTTAGAGATATTCCATCACTCTTTGATCTAACGAGTGAAAAACTAATGGAACTAGATAAAGTAAAAGATAAATTGGCCACTAAGATTGTACAAAGCATTTCGGATGCCAAAAATATGGAGCTAGTAACGTTTTTGTCTTCTCTTGGTATAAGTGGAGGTGCTTATAATAAGTGTGAAAAGATAGTCCATAATGGGTACGATTCCTGGGAGAAAATAAAATCGATAACACCAGAGAAACTGGTTGAAATTGAATCATTTGCTGAAAAATCCTCTCAAGATTTTTTTAACTCTCTTCAAGAAAAACTTCCGTTAGCAGAAATGCTTCTAAAGAAGGGAGTTAAACTCAAAAAATCGACATTTAAATCAGATACACAAATATCTGGAAAAAAATTCTGTATTACTGGTAGCCTCAGCATGAAGCGATCTGACCTTCAAAAAATGATTAAAGAAAATGGTGGTATCGCTGTGAGTAGTGTTAGTAGTGCCACTGACTTCTTAATCACAAATGACAAGGAAAGTAGCTCTTCAAAGTTTAAAAAAGCAAATGAGCTGAATATCCCAATCCTCTCAGAAGCTGAGTTTGTATCGATGCTTAACTAAAGAAAAACTTTTTTAATATAAGTTTTCCAGTCCCTTAGCTTTGAACTGAAATATTGATCATTCTGTGGATCAAAGATCCTATCTTCTTTCCATAGCTTGCTAATTTCTTCCATCTTAAGCTCTCCAATACCGACAAGTGAGCCAAGGGCAACGCCATAACCTGTAGTTTCAATAACTGCAGGCCTTACGATGGAGTTGCCAGAAAAGTTTGCTTGATACTGCATAAGCAGATTGTTTTGGCATGCTCCACCATCTACTTTTATTGCATTTACTATGGTGGGTGAATCTTCAACAAGGGCCTTAATAGAGTCATTAATTGATAATGCCATACCTTCCAGGCATGCTCTTGCGATGTGTTCTTTTGATGTATCTCTACTCAGGCCAACAATTGCTGCCTTTGCATCAGCTTTCCAGAATGGAGAGCCTATTCCTGTAAAGAAAGGTAGGAACATAACGCTCTCCATGGATTCATTGGAAGCTTTAGATGCGAGGCTTTCAACTTCGGAAGCTGATTTAATAATGCCTAAATTGTCTCTTAGCCATTGAACTGCCGCACCAGCTATATAGCTAGATCCCTCTAGTGCATAAACTGGTTTTGAATTAAATTTATATGCAACTGTGGTGAGAAGCCCATTTGTACTTTTTATTTTTTTTGTTCCGGTATTTAAAACGATAAAGGCACCAGTCCCATAAGTGCACTTTAGTTCACCCTCTGTGTGACCGGCCTGTCCAAAAAGTGCTGCTTGTTGATCCCCGAGCATGCAAGTGATTCTAATACCGTCGGGTAAAAAATCCAGGCCCTTAGTAACTCCAAACTCACCGAATGACTCTTGGATTTCTGGAAGAACAAATTGGGGGATATTGAAAAACTTGCAAAGGTCTTTATCCCATTGGCATGTATCAAGGTCCATTAACAGAGTTCTAGAAGCATTTGATGGTTCAGTTTTAAAACTTTGATTTCCTGAAAGCTTGTAAAGTAAAAAACCATCGATATTGGAAAGACAAAGGTTTTTGTTCTCCAAGGCCTCTTTTACAATGTTATTATTTTCAATCATCCATCTCATTTTTGTGGCTGAAAAGTAAGGATCCAGTGGCAGTCCAGTCATATCTTGAAGAGGGGAGTATGCTTTGGCATTATCTGCACAAAATTTGGATGTTCTTCTGTCTTGCCAAACGATTGCATTACAGAGTGGATTACCTAACTTGTCATACGCACAAACAGTTTCCCTTTGGTTTGTAATACCTATACACTCGATATCATCAACTGTGGCATTGGCCTTTTCAAGAACATCTACTACAGCTCTCTTAACTGAGTTGAAAATGTCATTGAGATTGTGTTCAACCTCTCCAGGTCTTGGAAGAATTTGTCTAAATTCATGATTTACTTTTTCAACAAGCTCCAATGTTTTTGAATCAATTAAGAGAGCGGTTGATCCGGTGGTACCTTGATCTATTGAAAGAATAAAGCGCTTCATGTTACCTCAGTGTAAGATTTTGGGAAGGATCTTCAACTAGCATTTGACCCATGCTGAGCCAGTAGTTTGCGATTCCAGTGTTAACTGTCTTTAGAAAACCTAATGAAAGAACCATAATTAATGACAATAAAAGTACGAACTCAACCAAACTTTGACCTTGTTCGTTGTTGGCAATATTTTTCTGTTTTTGAAGAGAAGCTTTAGTCATGGGAGAATTTACCCTTATTGTTTAAAATATGGTTAAATTATATTATAAAACTTGATGAGGTCTAAAGTGTGGAACTTGAAGAAATTTTTTCCGATATTAATAGCAGCGAGCATCTTTATCGTGATGTTGGTTGCGCAGATGTCTATTCATGGTAGTTCTTCCTCAGCAAGTAAGCTAAATATATCCGCTGAGATGGTTCAGGCCTATGAGGCAAATTTTTCCGAGATTACGCTTACAACGACAAAATCTTCTGTACTCAACCTGTCAAAAGTCAAACAGCCAATAGTTATTCTTAATTTTTGGGCAAGCTGGTGTCGTCCATGTATCTCAGAATTTAAAACCTTAAAGCAGTTGGTTTCAAAGTATGGGGGGGAAAAACTATTAGTTTTGGGTGTTAATAATGATACTGACGACCAGCTTAAACTTATCCAGTCAACAGAGGATAAGCTAAAATTAAATTTTGAATCCGTTGCAGATATTGAAGGTAAAATAACTTCAAAGTTTTTTATTAATGAAATTCCGGCCTCTATAGTTTATTACAAAGGTCGTGTGATTCACTTCAAAAATAGTGAGTTCGATTTCATGAGTAAAAGCTTTATTGAGCTTCTAGACTCAAAGCTTTCTGAGGTGAAATAGCAAAATTTCTCCCCCAACTGTAAATAATCTCATCTAAACTATTGGTTTTGAATACGCTAAGCTTGGCCTTCATATCTTTGTCTATAACGCCTTGATCGAATTTTCCGAGAGCACCAGCTGCATTTAAAGTGATTGCGGCCCAAATTTCTGCAATATTCATATTGAGGTTTTTTCCAGCCAAGGACGCAATTAGAAGCAGGTTGTCACAGTGACAGGAACCTGGATTAAAATCACTTGCTAGTGCCACCTTGCATCCTGAATCTAGGAAGGCCCTGGCGTTTGCGAGATTTTTTCCAAGAAAAAAAGCAGTGCCTGGCAATATGGTAGCAACAGTACTGGAGTTGGCCAGTTCATCAATCCCATCCTTTGAGGTTTGAAGCAAGTGGTCACAACTTAGAGCATTGTATTGGCATGCAAGTGAAGCTCCACCATTGTCGTTAAATTCATCTGCGTGGACCTTGATGCCAATTCCATATTCTTTAGCTTTATCAAAAAGAGAGATTGCATCCTCTTTGTCAAAGTAGCCTTGTTCGTGAAATATATCTACGGCATCGACAATTCTCTCTGTGGCCAGCTCTTCCAGCAGAGGGAGGACAACGGAATCCATGTAAGCTTTAGAGCTTTTAAAAGTCTTAGGGACTGCATGTGCTGCCAGATAAGTGTTAAATATTTGCACTTTTCCACAAAATTGTTCTTTGAGTCTGTGGATAAGCTTAGTAATTTTTTTTTCTTTCTCATAATCCAAGGCATAGCCACTTTTAATTTCGATTGTGCCCACGCCGTAAGAATGGATTCTTTCAATTCTCTCACAAGCACTTCTAAATAAAGCATCAGAGTCCGTGGTGAGGGTCTTTTCCATCGTATTAAGAATGCCGCCACCAGCGTTAGCAATATCTTGATAGTCGGCTCCGTTTAGCCTCATTGTATACTCGAAGGCTCGGTTGCCACCAAAAACTGTGTGTGTGTGTGAGTCAACAATCTCAGGCGTAATTACATATTGGGAACAATCAATTGAGGGTGTGGCGCAGTATTCAGTAGGAAGGTCTTTGGTATACCCACACCAAACAATCTTATTACTGTTATCTATAATTAAAGAAGCGTCTTTAATTATTGTAAGATCTTCAGGCAAAAGGGAGCGCCCATCCTTTTGATGAGCTCCCTGCATTGTAACTAACTCTTTAATATTTTTTAAGTGCTTCATAGAGATGGAAATTTAATTTTGGTTTTGCTGTCTCTGGCAACATCTAAAGCAATGTCGTATCCGGCGTCAGCATGTCTGGCAATTCCCATCCCAGAGTCTGAGTTTAAAACTCTTGAGAGTCTTAGATCCATTTCTTCGGAACCATCTGCACAAATTACCATCCCTGAGTGCTGGGAGTAGCCCATTCCAACACCACCACCGTGGTGAAGGCTAATCCAGCTTGCACCATTGTTAATATTAATCATGGCATTTAGCAGAGGCCAATCAGAAACAGCATCAGTGCCGTCTTTCATCGCTTCTGTTTCTCTGTTGGGGCTAGCAACACTTCCACAGTCAAGATGGTCTCTACCAATAACTATTGGTGCTTTAAGCTCTCCATCTCTGACCATTTGGTTGAATTTAAGTGCGGCTTTTTCACGATCACCGTATTTTAGCCAACAAATCCTAGATGGAAGACCTTGGAATTGAATCATCTCTTTAGCTTTTGCAAGCCAATTGTGGAGAAGCTTGTTTTCTGGAAAGAGTTCTATAAGGGCCTGGTCTGTTTTAAAAATATCTTCAGGATCACCTGATAAAGCTACCCACCTAAATGGACCTGATCCCTCGCAAAATAATGGGCGTATATAAGCAGGTACGAAGCCTGGAAAATCAAATGCATTCTCAAGCCCTGCTAGTCTGGCGCCCTCTCTTAAGTTGTTGCCATAATCAAATACATGGGAGCCTTTTTCTTTAAACTTAAGCATGGCCTCAACATGCTTTCTCATTGTGTTGTAAGAAAGCTCCGAATATTTTTTAGGATCCTCTAATTTAAGTTTTTGAGCATCGTCAAGACTCATTCCGGACGGAACATATCCATTTAGAGGGTCATGTGCTGAAGTTTGGTCTGTGACTAGGTCTGGAACAATCCCTTTATTAAAAACATAGCTAAAAAAGTCTGCTGCGTTTCCAACAACACAAATTGAGATTGCAGTTCCTTCGCTTTTGGCCTTTAAAGCAAGTTCAATTGCTTCATCAAAATCTTTGGCCAGAACATCAGTATACTTAGAGTCTAGTCTTTTTTGGATTCTAGACTGATCAACATCACATCCAAGGAAAACGCCATCTCCCATTTTTACTGCGAGAGGTTGGGCACCACCCATTCCACCAATTCCGGCAGAAAGAACGAGTCTGGATTTTAGAGAGTTTTCATTGAAGTGCTTCTTGGCAGCGGCCATAAACGTTTCATATGTTCCTTGAAGAATTCCTTGGGAACCGATGTATATCCAACTTCCGGCCGTCATTTGCCCATACATCATTTTGTCTTCAGCCTTTAACTTATTAAAGTGATCCCAGGTTGCCCAATTTGGAACAAGATTTGAGTTGGCAATAAGCACTCTTGGACCTTGTGGATTACTAGGAAAAACAGCAACAGGTTTGCCTGACTGAACAAGCATTGTTTCGTCGTTTTCCAAATTTTTTAAGGTGTCAATTATATCATTAAGAGCTTTATGGTTTCTAGCTGCTTGGCCATTGCCTCCGTATACGATTAGATTGTCGCGATCTTCAGCTACTTCCGGGTGAAGGTTATTAAGTAAACAACGAAGAGCTGCTTCTTGATGCCAACCTTTGCAGGTAAGTTCAGAACCTGTTGGAGGTAATGGAATGCTGTTATTTTTCATGTGTACTCCGTTTATTTAAGTTGTCCGATTTCTTTTTCTACAACATTTAGAATTTCAAAATTGCTAACAAGTTTAAGGATGTTCTCAATATCTGTTGAAAATACACGATCCTTATCTATAGGTTGAACGTGCTTTCGAATAAGTGAATAAACCTCTTCCAAGGCGGTATTACTTTTAAGAGGACGAAGCAGATAAATTCCTTGAGTATTGCATAAGAACTCAATTGCAAGACATTGCTTTACATTTTTTAATACTTCGTGAAGCTTACGACCACTTGTGACACCCATTGATACATGATCCTCTTTATCTGTTGAAGTGGGAATAGAATCAATTGAGGCTGGGTGACATAGGTATTTGTTTTCGGAAGCTAGGGCCGCCATTGTAACGTGAGCAATCATTAGACCAGAATTTAGACCAGATTCTTTAATTAAAAAGGCTGGAAGATCTGAGAAACTTGGATTCATCATTTTTTCAACACGTCTTTCAGCGATATTGGCAAGTTCTGAGAGTCCCATCGCCAAGTAGTCCATTGCAAGTGCTATCGCTTCACCATGAAAGTTTCCACCGGAGACTACCTTATCTTTTTGAATGAAGATAAGTGGATTATCTGTGACAGAATTAAGTTCATAATTAAGAACTTCCTCAGAGTGTTTGAGAGTCTGTCGAATTGCTCCATGTACTTGAGGCACACATCTTAAAGAATAAGGGTCTTGGACTTTTCCACAGTCGAGGTGAGAGCTTGAAATTTCACTTTCCCCTTCAAGTAATTTGGTAAGGTTGCTACTGGCCGCCAATTGTCCAGGGTGTGGTTTTAATAAAGAGATGTCATAGTCGTAGGCCCGCTTTGTTCCCCTCACTGCCTCAAGAGTCATTGCTGTTGCAATATCGGCAATTTTCACAATTCTCTTTGCTTCATAGATTGCAAGGGAGCCAAGAGCGGCCATCACTGCTGTGCCGTTGATCAGGGCCAAACCATCTTTTGCTTTAAGAATCACTGGTGTTTTGTTGATCTGGTCAATCGCAAATTGGCTTCTTACCACTTTGCCTTCATATGTAACTTCACCTTCGCCAATCAAGCACAAAGCAATATGGCTAAGCGGAGCTAGGTCTCCTGAAGCACCAACAGATCCTTTTTCGGGAACCACTGGGTTAATGTCGTGATTTATAAACTCTAGAAGAAGCTCAATACATTCGATGCTGACACCTGAAAAACCCGAGGCTAAACAATTTGCTCTAAGTAACATAATTGCTCGTGTGACTAATCTAGAAAAGGGTTGGCCTACACCAGTGCAGTGAGAGCGAATGAGGTTATATTGTAATGTTTCCAACTCATTTTCGGCAATAAACTTGTCTGATAAGGCCCCAAAACCAGTATTGATTCCGTAAACAGGCTCGCCTTTTTTAACAATATCGTCGACATATTTTCTAGACGCGAGAATCTTTTCTCTAGCATCCTTAGTCAGGATTACTTGAACTTCACCTGATTTCGCGTCAGCAATTTCGTAAATCTGCTCAATTGACAGGTTTTTTCCATTTATTTCGTAAATTTTAGCTTTCAATTTCTACCTCAAAGAATTAACTCTTCTTAAATATTCACTAGGGGTTGTATTAAAAATATAAGATCCAGCAACAAGTATTGAAGCTCCAGCTGCGACTAAACTGGGTGCATTCTTATCGTTAATTCCACCGTCCACTTGGATGTGAAAATTAAGGTTTCTCTCATCCCTAATTTTCTTAGCTTTTTTAATCTTATCGATGACACCATCGATAAACGACTGCCCGCCAAAGCCCGGATTTACACTCATTATAAGAAGCAAATCTATGTGATCAAAAATATAGGTGGGAATCATCTCGATAGGAGTTGCTGGATTCAATGATATACCAACACTTGGATATAGCTTTTTTATCTCTCTAACTAAGCAATCCTGGTGAGATACTGTTTCCCAGTGGAATGTAAAATTATGAATTCCAATGTCACTCAAGACCTCAACGTAATCTTGCGGATTGGATACCATTAAGTGTGCATCCAATTTATGATTTGTTACTTTGTGCAAATCTTTAAGAACAGTTTTTCCAAATGTAAGATTAGGAACATAATGTCCATCCATTAAATCTAAGTGAAACCAAAGATCTTTTGCAGCATTAAAATGCTCCACATCACGTTGGAGATTTAGAAAGTCTGCTGATAAAAGGCTTGGAGCAATAATTGTCATAGGATTTCCGAAGTAATTACTATTTTATCTTTAAGACCATTTAATAGGTCTTTATCTGAGCCACGTTTTTTACCTTCAAGTTGTATCTGAGATAATCTAACAACAGAACCTTTACAGCCAATGTATAGACCATTTTTGCTGGAAACTTCACCTGGCTCTAAAGGGATATGTTTAATTTCTTCAATAGAGAAGACCTTAAGACGTTTGTTATTTAGAAAGCAGAATGTGCCAGGCCATGGGTCCAAGGCCCTTATTTGATTATGTAATTCATCATATGTTGAGTCTCTAAACTTGAGGGCACCATCTTCTTTTTTTAAAGTGGGGGCGAAGCTTACCTCGGATTCATCTTGTTCTGTAAAAGAGAGCTCTTCGTTAAGTGCAGCATTTATAAAATCGTTTAGGCTTAAAGCCGCCTGAAATTTTAATTTGGTGTAGAGCTGCCCACCTGTTTCATTTCTTGAAATCTCAACGGGACTAGACCATGCGATATCTCCTGCATCCATTTTCTTAACCATTTTTTGAATACTAACGCCTGTGCTTTGATCCCCATTTAAAAGAGCATATTGTATAGGAGCAGCTCCCCTGTACTTGGGAAGCAAAGAGGTGTGAATGTTAAAACAACCCAACCTGGGTATGTCTAAAACCTTTTGAGATAAAAACTGGGCAAAAGCCAGCACTATAAATACATCAACATTTTGGTTTTTGAACTCTTCAAGCCATTGTGGTTCTCTATTTATATTTTCTGATTGATAGACTCGTATTTTGGATGTTTTGGCGTATTCGACCACCTCAGGTGAGCGTAGCTTGTGACCACGCCCGCTTGGTCGGTCAGGCATTGAAACAACACCAATTAGTTCAATTTGCGGATGTTTGTCCAACATCTCAAGAGCGGGCACTGAAAAATCGGGAGTGCCAAAGAAGACGGCCTTTAATTTTTTCATATGGCTAGCTCTTTTGCCGTTTTTGCTTAAGTAGCTTTTTCTTGAAAAAGTTTTTCTTAAGACCGCTTAGACGATCAATGAAAACAATTCCATCTAAATGGTCGTTCTCGTGTTGAATACAGATTGAGAAAAGCTCATCAGCCGAAATCTCTTTCTTTTCACCGTCTGTGTTTTGATATTCAACAACAATGTTTTCATACCTTTTAACGTCCTCATATATTCCGGGAAGACTTAGACAGCCTTCTTGGTAAGTGATCTCTCCATTCTTTTCTTTAATTACCGGGTTTATAAAAACCTTTGGGTTAAAGTTAGAAAGGTTAAACTCGCCACTGTCATCCTCTGTCTCTTCCCGGTCGTAGTCTACATCAATTACAAATATTCGCTTGGAAATACCTATCTGAGGTGCAGCTAAACCAATTCCAGGAGCATGATACATCGTGTAAAGCATGTTCTTGCAAAGGTCTTTTAGGTCTTGATTAAACTCTTCTGGTGAAACCTCCTCAGCAACCTTGGTTAAAACAGGGTCTGGGTAGGTGTAAATGTCTAATAATTCGCCTTCTAAGGCATAGTTTTCTGTTATTTTTTCCATGACTCATATATAGCGCATTAAATATGAGTTGATAACTGTCAAAGGGCCTTGTTTTTATTATAAACCCAGGCAATAAATAGAGTGAAAATAACCGGTATACCCATTGTTGCAGTAATTGGGTCAATCCTACCTGAAGCTCCAAAAGAAATGACAGAAGAGTAGGTCAGCCAAAAAACCACACTGAAAACTAGGGTTACTACTATACTTTTGCCAAAGCCACTGGCCCTTCGATTAGGTGTAAAAATAGTTGAGACTGGAAAAAGTGCAAAGAGTAAGCATATGAATGATAGTGAAACCTTTTCAAATAGCATCACTTGGTATTCTGCCGAGTTAATACCGGTTTTTCGCAGTCGGTTAATGAAACCACTTAAGTCGAAAAAGTTTAAAGTGGTAATGTCTGACTCAAATTGATTGAAATCGCTTGGCTCTTCTTTAAGCTCAAGCTGAACTGTGCTTGTTATTTGAGTATCTGGAAAAGACCTGCCATCTAGAAAATTTAACACTTGAGCAGTGTCGAAGCTCCAAAGCCCTGGACTCAAAAACCTAGCTGTTTCTGCCTTAACAACTCTCTCAAGCCTTCCGTTTGGATTTTGAAAGTATACAGTGACATTTTTTAATTGCTTGGCCTGTGTGTCATAAGCAGTGAAAGAAGTAAAATAGTTGTCTGACTTATACCAAAGAAGGCCTGAGCCACCGATCTTACTACGTGCTAAATACTTACTTTCATTTCTGCGGCTCTTTTCGAATTCTTTACGTTTGATTTTATTTGCCATTGGTAGCAAAAAACCTAGATTTATAAATTGAAGAAGTCCAACTGTGACAGCACACATACCAATTAAAGAGTAGATCTTCTTGGCGTCAAACCCGCCAGCAAGAATCGCTATTAGCTCTGCATGGCTTTTTAATTTATTAAACGCAAATAATGAAGCAAGCAGTGCAGATATTGGCAGCATCTTACCCATTAAGTTAGGCATTTTTAAAAAATATTCCAAGATCACTCTATTGGCGGAATAATTTCTCATAAAACCGTTAACAATGTCGCCTACGGTAACAAGTAGAAAAAGAACGGTGATGGAGCCAAATAGATATTTAAACCACTCTTTGGCAATGATTTTTGATAGTAAATACATTTAGTTTTTCATTCCCCTGCTAACTATGAGCGCCAGAAGGTATAAAGGTGGCCGAGTGGCGGTTGAAAATAATCTTGTGATAAATGGACGGCCCTCTAAAAACTCTACAAGCCTTGAAGAGACTGAGTAATAGGTGCTGACAAATTTGATGCCGTACTGACCAGTAAGATGTCTACTCTTAAGCAGTCTTAGTTCTTTTGTTACCCAGTGAGATTCACCGTAGGCACAGGTTGCTATAAAGCATTTTTTTGACTGGACTTGAATTTGTGAGAACGCTTTTTCCAAGGCTAAAATCTGTTTTGATCTGTGCTTGTTCATTTTAATGTATTTTCTCAACATCTCAGAATTTAGAACTTGATAGGGTTGATTTACTGTAAACTTAATGAATTGATTCAAGGATAATTCATAGCTCTTTTGAAGCTTTGGAGTCATTTCATAGATGCGCGACAACTCCCAATATACATGGGAGATAAGTAGCATCTCTGTTAGATCTTTTTTAGAATCAAACATTGAAGGAGAGAGCTCATAAATATCTTCTTTTTCATTAAGCTCAGAGAGTATTGTCAAATACTCAGTGTACTTGCGAGTTGCACCAATGTAGTCTTTGGCCAAAAACATTTCTCGCCCATGTTTGGCAATTGTAATTCTTTGAACATACTTGTTCTGAAGAGCTAGCTTTTTTCTTGCTTTCTCCTTGGCATCGTCTTTGGCGCCCTGCCTTGCGAGTCTATTATCTAAATCTTTTTCATCCATTAGAATACCATAGAGATGGCAAGGGATTGTTCTTGCACTTCTTCATCCTTAAAAAACAACTTAGTTGATTCCAGGGATCTAGATTCCTTTATAGCGTATTCCAAGCTAAGCCTTGGGCCAATCCAGGAAAGTCCCCAAGAGACTCCTTCAAGCTTTTCTATTTTGTCCTTAAATTGGCCATACTTCAAAAAAAGGTCTCTGAAAAACTGTGCCTGAAGAGCTGCGCTAATATAGTTTTCGGTAGATGGCTGATCTGTATAGTTTGTTCCGACATCTGCCATTACTAAAAAATTTTGTACAAAACTGTATTGAATACCTGCTGCAACCCTGGTGTCTTCTTTGTGGGATAAAAATGGATCTACCAAAATTGCACCTACTGAAAGTTTTTCGTTAAATAAATAAGACAATCCAAATGTCCCTTGGTGGTACACCCTATGACCATCAACATCCTCTTCAGTATATCTATATAAAACGCCAAAAGATGCGTTTTTACCAAGATTCGTAGAGGCTGAGCTGGTGATTCTTTTTCGGTTTTGATCGCCTTGTTCTTGAGTTTGAAAACTAAAAGAGCCTTTTAAGGGTGAGCTTGTATCTGTAATGACAAACATTTGGTGCTCAGCGTCTCTATCATCCGTTCGAAGTTGATTCTCCTCCTCCAATGAGGAAGAGCCCTTCTGGTAATAAATATTGGATTTGTTGAAAAAATAAATCGATGCGGGATTCAAGACAGCGGACTCGTTAACCAGAATACTGCCTATCCCTGTTCCTGCAGTGGACATTAATCTTGTGGTTTCCAAATCCATTAACTTGGCATTGCCTGTGGTTGCCAAAAGTGAGAGAAGAAATACAATATTGGTACAATCTATTGATTTTATAATTTTAACGATATCATTCATAATAGAGAATATTTTAAGTTTTAATTTAAGTATTGAAAACAAGGAACCTAATGAAAATTACAAAAGCTATAATTCCAGTCGCTGGAAAGGGTACAAGATTTTTACCGGCAACAAAGCAATTACCTAAAGAAATGCTCCCTATACTCAATGTTCCTATGATCCACCACGTTGTTAAAGAAGCTGTAGATAGCGGTATAGAAGAGATTATCTTCGTAACCTCAAGTGGAAAAGAGTCGATAGAAAACTATTTTGATAGAAATTTTGAATTAGAAATGTTTCTGGAAAAGGCTGGAAAGCATGATTATTTGGATTTGATAAAAAATATCGGTCAAATGGTTAACATT
The DNA here is from genome assembly GCA_002718735.1 of Halobacteriovoraceae bacterium. The sequence continues at coordinate 36,238 of PBFR01000032.1, forward strand.
AGGACTGTGCGACAAAAAGAGCAATTAGGACTTGGACATGCGGTGTTGATGGGTAAGTCTGGAATTTCTGAAGGAGAAAGTTTTGCAGTGCTTCTTGGTGATGATCTAATCGTTTCAGAAAAGCCAGCAACAAAGCAGCTAATGGAAGTTTCTGCGGAAAGGGACAACTCCTCTGTAATCGCTGTGATGGAGGTTCCTAATGAAGAAACCTCGAAGTATGGAATAGTCGCTGGTGACAAAATAGATGAGAGAACCCTAAAGATGACTAAAATGGTTGAGAAGCCGGAGCCTAAAGATGCTCCAACCAATTTGGCGACTCCAGGACGATATATACTTAATAAAGAGATTTTTGATATTCTGGAAGAAATCCCAAGAGGAGCTGGTGGAGAATACCAATTAACTGATGCAATAAATGTTCTGGCAACCAGGAAGAGTGTTTTCTCATACACATTTGAAGGTGAGCGCTTTGATACTGGTAGTGTTAAGGGATACTTAAATGCTACAATGGAGTTCGCTTTGAGAGACCCAGAATTAAGCTCATACGCTATCGAGATAATGAAGGAAAAGTTAAACAGATATAAAGGTTAAAAAATGAAAATTTCACTTCTTGCCACAATCATTTTTTCTATGCAGGTTTTGGCATACCGGCCAACAGTTGAATCGCTTTTTAGAAATGGTAGCAATGGTGATATTGGACAAAACTCAGTTGTTGCAAACTTTGTACTGAAGAAAAAAGAAGTCCAAGCACAAGACTCCAGCGAGATGTTCAAGGCACAACCAAGTGAATTTAGTTTTAAACTAATCTTTGGTAACGAGAAAAAGGCTCCAAAGCTTGTACAGGCAAGCTATTTGGGGATGACAATCACACCTAAAAAAATGTTTGAAGTTAATTATTACCCGGTAGTGAGCGAGTCAGGTCTAAGACTGGGCGATGAAGATCTAGAAAAAAGCTTTTTCTATTCTTTGATGTTGAGCTTAATTAACAATCAAGGTCAGATGATGGTGAAGTTTCTGAAAAAAATAGGGGTTGAAATTCAATCAAACACTGAGAGAGTTGATAAAGAGCAATTGTATTACCTTGGCCAGTATATGAAGTTTCTAAAGGAAGCAACAGAAGAGGAGCCAGGTAAAAATCCTCTTGAACCAGAATCGTCTGATGCCAGAGAAAAGATAAAAGAAGTTATGAAAAGACCTTTCTTAACACCATCACCAATGGTTAAAAGAGTTAAAGAAGGACAAGAATTCTATTGGGAGATAAAGACAGATAAGGTTTTTGCCAGATTTTCACACGACGACCATAAGTTGTTGGAATTAGAAGTTAAAACAGAACAAGGCATTCTTAGTGCTAAATGCTTCAATTACATATTATATGGTAAAGAGATGCAATTTCCAGAAATGCTACTGCTTAAGGACTTAAAAGGGGATGAGTACATCCTTAATATGAAGAAGATGACTAATTTTCAAGATACTCCAGAAAATTACATAAAAAGAATTACTACATATAAAGATCATATCTCTGAAAATGAGCTTCAAAGACCTGAGGTCTTACCGAGCTTTACCCTTTAATACTGACCAATAAAATCAATTAAAGTTTTTCTATTCACCCTCCGATGAGAAGTTGAATTCTCATTAGAGGTGAATATGAAAGCATTTATGGCCGTTTTACTATTATCCAGCTTTGCGATCGCACAAAGTGTTGATGATCTTGTCGAGGTTCTTGATGGTAGTTCATGGGAAAGCGATTATCAAAGAGATGAATCTGGGCAACAACAAAGCCCGAAAAACAATAAGCCTTTAGAATTAAAAGGTAAAAGAAGCTATCAAAATCTAAATTGTAATAATCCAGATGACCAAACATCAATTCCGTATAAATTTCTTTTGGGCCTTTTGGCTAATAAATCGCTTGATATCAGGCACAAGGAACATGAGGGAATTTTAGAAATAGACGGAGGTGTGATGATAGGCAATTGCCAAGACATGCTTGAGCCCTTCGTTTCAAAGCCGGAATCTTCTTCACCATTTTATACATTTCAAATGAGCGTTAGAAAGCCTAGCAGCTGTAATGGTGACAAATGCAGTTATGATGTAAAAACAGTTGAGAATGGCCGCAATAAAACCATCACAAAAAACTTTGCCCCCAATTTTTATGGCTTTGTAGAGTGCCTAAAAGAAACAGGAGTAATGAGTGGAAAAAATATTGATAAATCAAAGGTCACTCCTGTTCAGCTTTTCCACCGAGAGGTGGATGTTACAGAAACTAGCGAATTAGTATATGCCAATCGTGGATTTAAAGGCACACAATATTCAGGTAAATTTTCAGAAAATAAACTTCCTGAATTTCAAGGTTGCTACTATTTTGAAGACATTCAAAGTGGTGGTTTTAAAACCTATTCGGTCGATGATATTGAAAACTTTGATATGGAGAATCTGTATCAGAAAGTTTGTAATTCAGGAAACTACAAGCTAATTAACTCTCACATTGCTGATTTTGAGGACAATGATGCTTTTCAAACAAGTCTTAGAGAAATAAGAAACGAATTAATTTTAAAAGAAGTTAAAGCCTTACATGACATTGTAAACGACTCGGAAAGTTTGGAAGAAGTGGACGTTCCAAAATTTAAGGAAGTAACGTCAGACTTTCTTGAATATGTCATAAATCCAATTAAAATGGACCTGACTCAAATGCAGAGACTTTATGCCAATCCGGGGCATAGCCAAAAAGAAGATATATTGAAAAGCATTTTTGGACCTAAAAAAGCACAAGCATTGCTAGGAAAGGATACAAGAGAGCTAAAGAGTATTCTTAAAGATGAGATGGATGAGTTGGCCTCAAAGCTTGTAAGCTATGCAAGAAAGCCATACTTAACCAAGGATGACTTTAAGAAAATGACGGACTCTGACGCTGGTGCTCCTCTTGATGACAAGACATGGACAGGTGCAGTTTTAGATCTTTATGAGGCACAGCTTACCGCATTTAATTATGGCAGATACTCAAAGGACTTTTTCGACAGCCACTACAAAGGAAATCCAGAATATAAGAATGCAAAACAATACGCAAAGGCTGCGGATCTAGATAAAAAAATTAAGGCAAAACTAGACACTACAAGGGAAAAAATTAATAGAGTCTATCACGTAGCAAGTAACCCAGATGTGGATTACAGCAGAAAATATGAAAAAACCAAGAACATTATTCTCTCAGAGATTGACGAAAAAATCGCAAACCTTGAAAAGAACATGAAAGAGGCTCAATGGAAAGTTCAAACAATGTGTGCTGTGGAAAAGCGTCAAAAATATTGGATAAATCAGCAGTCATGTGTCGAGGAAGCGAGAATGAAGCTCATGGCCTGCTCAAGGCAAATTCAGGCCCTACTAAGAGAAAGAAGTGGAATAGTTGAAAAATACGATGACATGATTGCAGACTGGGACGAAGCTCATGGAAAAGTGGCCAGCAGAAAAAGAAGTTCTTCATCGGGATCTGGTTCGAACTCATTTACATTCACACCTACAACGCCTATACAAGCTCAATCCCAACAGATGATAAACAATGACTACAGTATGCAACTTGAGATGATGAGAAATCAGATGTACATGCAACAACTTCAACAGAATAATGGATTCTTCAATGCACAGGCTAGACTTCAGTTTCCATCTATTCAGTTTGGATATGGGAATCAGTCAAGTTTATATGGACGCTATCCTAGCTATTACACTAATTACACTAATGCAGGCTACCAAAATACAACGAATCTTTTGCAACCAAATTATGTCTATAGTAATGGTGGTGTTGTAAGTAGCCCAATGGATTTCTATACACAGCAACAGACTATGGCCGGCGGACAGTTCTCATTTAATACGAATTTTGGGGCATCAACAAGTTTTTTAAATGGAAGTTCTAATTTTATTAGCGCCCCAGTGAATGGGGCGCAGTCAGGGGGAGCTTTTAATTTTTAGTTAAAATTCTAATGATAACTTAAGGCCAGTGGCCGTTACGTCGCTGGTCTCAACTCCGTCACCACTGTTTGTGAATCCATAATAGTCTCCAACTTGCCAGTGTGCAAAGTATCCAGTAACCAGAATGTTTGGATTCCACTGGTAGTCAAATGCCACATCTACTTCCATTCCAAGATCATCCTTTTGATCAGCGTTTGCAGTTGTAACAGAGTTTGTTTCATGGTTGTAGAAAGAATCACCATTTGAAGCGGTTTCCGAAGCTGTGGCCATAATCAAGGACATTCTCCAAGTCCATGCGTCGCTAGAGTAATTTGCAAATAGCTTGGCGTAAGTTGAGTTCGTAACAGAAGAGCTAAAAATATTGCCTTGGTCGTTGGCCTGGAACGCCTGATAGTTGTAAGCGAACATTAATTGAGCAATTTTAAAGTTTGGATGTAAGTACATAGCGTTGAATTGATCTTCACCATCTTCGCCTTTTACCATACCAGCATCAAGTCCAAGTTCCCATCTAGGATTAAGCTTGTAGGCAGCTTGTAGAATATATGCGTTGCTATCAACATCAACTTCGTCAGTCGTGCCAAAGACTGTCCCAGCCTCGCCACTCATCATTGGAATTTCAAGTCCCAGTGAAAATTTCTCCCAAGACTTTTTAAAGTAAACATCTATAAGAGTTATTTCTGCTGGGCCAGTACCTGTACCATAAAGATCACTGTTGGTTTCGATATCTCGTACACCATAGTAGACAGAAAATTCAAAGTTTTTATTTTTGTCATCATAATTTGCCACTATACCGGTTTCGGTAGAGTCATACTTTCCACTCTGTGGTGGATTTGTACTGCCGTTTGCTGGTGAATCTATCTTTGCCCAGAAAGGGGCGATGCTAAATTTGCCAAGCATAAAATTTGCTTCAATACCATTGTAGACAGATAGAAATCTATCCCAAGTGTCGCTTCCATCGTTGATGACTGCACCAAGACCAAAGTTTTTTGCAAATTTACCTACTTTAAAAAGTGCTGTGTCGGCATATAGCTCAGCGTAGAATTGGTTAACTGCTAATTGTTGACTGCCGTTTGGAGATTGGGAATAAAATGAGGACTGGGACTCAGAGTCATCACCCATAAAACCACCTCTAATGGCACCCGTTGAAACTTCACCTTTGATGGTTGCACTGTCATTGACAATTATTGTCGGAGAAAGTCTTAAAACATATGATTGATATCTTGCATGATCATTGTCTTCCCCAGCACAATAGCTTTCATCAGCTTGGGAGCAAGAGTCGTCAGTTCTTCTTACATTTTCGATAATATTGGTATCAAAGCCAACTGTACCGTTCCAATCAATTGGCAAAGCTTGTGCCGAAGGTGAAAGAGTAAACAAACTTATTGCAACAGGTAATATTTTAGAACGCACAAAATCTCCTTAAAGAATGGACTATAATGTATATTTAATTGTGAAAATAGTAATCATTCTTGAGTAAACTGGCAAACAATGAAACTTAGCTTAAGCTCTCATACATTTAAGAAAACGCTAAAGGCCCTTTGCGGTGTTGGTGTTTTGTTCGCTGCGTTGTCTTTTGTATACATTTTTGGACTCATCTCCGAGCTGAAGGTGAAGCTTACATCTCTTGAGGTGAGGCCAAAAGGTTCGCAATCCCGAGCTTCCCTACTAGAACAAGGATCTATTACAACACAAAATGACCTCTTATATTTTTCAAAGTTCTTAGAGAGCCCACTTAACTTAAGTGATGCTAGGGAGGAGGGGATGCTCTCATATAGTGGAAAAAATGTTCTTATTATGGAGGATATTGAACTTGGGCCCATTAAAGGTAATTCATGCCAACGATATCGCTGCCTACAAGATAGAATTTCCTTTATGGAGTTGCCATCAAAGCTTTGGAAGGGACTTTTAGGCATTGAGGATTATAGGTTTCTACAACACAGGGGCGTGGACCCTATATCTATTGTTCGCGCAGTTGTGGCGGATATAAAGGCAATGAGTTTGGTTCAGGGCGGATCTACATTAACTCAGCAGCTTGCAAAGAACTTATTTTTAACGAATGAGAAAAAACTTGAAAGAAAGTTTCGAGAAATGATTTATGCTTTGTATTTGGAAAAAACCTTCAGCAAAGAACAAATAATTACAATGTATTTTAACGAAGTGTTTTGGGGAACCGTGGGGGGGATTTATATCAAGGGAATTGGTATGGCCTCTAGAATTTATTTTGATAAAAGTCCAGAACAGTTAAGTGATTATGAGTCCTCAATTTTAATTGGAATGCTCAAGGGACCTTATTATTATCACCCCATAAATAAAACAGAGAGACTTAAAAATAGAACTTCGGTTGTATTTAAAAGGCTTAAGGAGTTAAAGCTTGTATCAAGCTCAGAGCAAACACCCTGGAGTGAGAAAGACTGGAGTGCGTGGAAAAAAGCCTTAGAGAAAAAAAACAAATCTTCAGCACTTCTTAGCATTTACTTGGTTGGTAAAAGTGATGGACCAAATTTGGAACCATACGAGAAATTTGTATTCTATCAATCGGTAGAAAAAGTTAGAGAGAAATTAAAGGAGCGAACAAAGGGTGTTGATATTGGTATTAAGTCCCTAGTCATTGATGCAAGCTGCAAAGACCTTAACTGCCCTGACAAGTTTCTTTATTATAGCAAGTATGAGCGAGAGCTGGATCGAGCAATCTATGATGAGAGACACCAAGTTGGAAGCTCCTTAAAGCCAATTATATATCAACAGTTGATAGAAGAGGGCAAAACTTTGGAAGATGAGGTCTCGACAGACCCGATAACTCTTAAACTTATCTCGGGGGACTGGACACCTCAAGATTCAAGCAAGGAGCTTGGGGAGATGATCTCACTTAAAACGGCCATCCAAAAATCGAGGAACATACCCTTAATAAGGGCCTCTAAAGAGGTAGGTTTCGAAGTATTGGAAAAGCGTCTTCTTGACTACTTTCCAAACCTACTTGTTCCTCTGAAGGAATACCCTGCACAGCTTTTAGGGGCAATTGAACTATCTCTCTCTGAACTTGGGGACGCGTATTTGAAATTTTTTCAAAATCAGTGCAAATCATTTAATGAAGGGCGCTCAAGCTATGAGGATAGCCTTCTATATTATCTAGCTCAGGCAGACAAAACAACAATAAGCCATGCAGCTGGCAGCATCATTAAGCAATCTTTAATTTTTGGAAAGACTGGGACCACCAATAATGGTTTGGATAGTTGGTATATTGCTTTTGATGGTCAGAATTTCTTTGCAATATGGTTTGGAGTTGATTCGGAAAGAGCTGGTAAGGAATTAAGGCTATATGGCTCAAATTCCGCTTTTGCCATATTTCAAAACTTTATCCAGTACAGGGCAAAAAGAATCTCAGAGTTTATCTGCCCAAATATTTAATAAGTTTTATGTCTTTGTTTAATAAAAGTTAAGCTAAATGCTTGCCAAAACTCAGAATCATCTTGTATAGTTTTTAGCATTAACTCTGTAGGGGTGTCGTCAAGTGGTAAGACATCAGATTTTGATTCTGACATGCGCAGGTTCGATCCCTGCCACCCCTGCCATCTTTTTCAGGAGAAGCGTGTGAGACGCATCGTTTTAGTCTCAGGTTCATCCAACCAAACTCTCTCCAACAAAATCAGTGAATTTTTAGATGTAGCTTTGGTTGACCCTCAATTGAGAAGGTTTGCTAATGGCGAAATCTTTTGCGAGATAGAAAAGAACGTTCGTGGTGCAGATGTATATCTGATTCAGACCCTAACGGCTCCTGTGAATGACAATCTTATGGAGCTCCTGGTGATGATGGATGCGCTAAAAAGAGCCTCTGCTGCATCAATTACCGCGGTAATTCCTCATTATGGCTACTCAAGGCAAGATCGAAAAGCTAGTCCTAGAACTCCGATTAGTGCTAAGCTTGTAGCTGATTTAATTACTGTTGCTGGAGCTTCAAGGGTAATCACAATGGACTTGCATGCAGGTCAAATTCAAGGCTTTTTCAATATTCCATTTGATAATATATTCGCTTCACCTGTGATCCTTGATTACATTAAAAAAAATATCGACTTAACAAACCTTACTCTTGTCTCTCCAGATGCTGGTGGGGTGGAAAGGTGTAGGTGGTACGGTAAAAGACTATCTACCGACATTGCAATGATTGATAAGAGAAGAACTGGCCCAAATGTAGCTAAGGCGATGAATATTGTTGGTGACGTGGACGGCAGGGACGTAATAATAGTAGACGATATGATAGACACTGCTGGCACTTTGGTGGAAGCGGCCAAAACTCTTAAGGCCAAAGGTGCCAATAAGATTTATTCATTTGCTACGCATGGCGTTTTTTCACCACCTGCGGCCCAAAGAATTAAAGATACTGTAGAATTAGAAAAAGTCATTGTTACAGATACTGTTCCTCTTCCAGAGGAATGCAAAAATATTGATAAAATAGAAGTGCTATCGACTGCTGACATTCTGTCTAAAGCGATACACAGAACCTTTAATCACGATTCAGTTAGTTCGTTGTTTATTTAGTTATGATAAAATTAGTAGTTGGTGTAGGAAATCCCGGTGCGGAGTATGAATTAACCAGGCATAACATTGCTTGGATTCTTTTTGAATTTTTGCCTCAAACAGAATCTGCACTTTGGAAGTCCAAATTTAAGGGACAATATTGCGACTTAAATTTGAACGGCGATAAGTTATATTTTTTAAAACCTGAAACCTATATGAATTTAAGTGGTGAGAGTGTAGGACCCCTATGCTCTTTCTTTAAAATAACACCTGAGGAGGTTTTGGTCGTCCACGATGAGGTTGATTTGCCTTTTGGACAGATTCAATTTAAAAAGGGTGGAGGATTTGCAGGGCACAACGGTTTAAAGTCCATTGCTCAACATCTAAATACACCAAACTTCTATAGACTAAGAATGGGTATTGGAAGACCTGAGAAAGGCAGTATGTCTAGTTGGGTTCTGGGAAAGTTTCCAAAAGAGCAAGATACTGAGCTTGGTATTGTAATGGAGAGTACTTCCAAGGCCCTGGACTTTTTATTAAAGCACGGGTTTTCAAAGGCTTCAAACAAGTACAATAAGAAGAATTTTTTAGAGATAAAATAACGGAGATAAGATGAGTTTAAATGTGGGCATCGTAGGCCTTCCAAATGTTGGAAAATCAACTATCTTTCAAGCACTAACAAGTGCTCCGGCCGAAGCAGCCAACTATCCATTCTGCACAATTGAGCCAAATGTGGGGATTGTACAAGTTCCTGACGAGAGAATTGATAAGATTACTGAGTTTGTTAAGCCGCAAAAGGTGATTAAAGCAGTGATGGAGTTTGTAGACATTGCCGGCCTTGTTAAAGGTGCCTCGAAAGGTGAAGGCCTTGGAAACCAATTTCTTGGACATATCAGACAAGTAAGTGCCATTGCTCACGTTGTGAGATGCTTTGAAGATAGCGATGTTATTCACGTTGAAGGAAAGGTGGACCCGACTGCCGACATTGAAGTTATCAATATTGAGCTTGCGTTTGCAGATTTAGAGACGGTTGATAAAAGACTTAACAATTTAGGAAAAGTTCTTAAATCTCACGATAAAAAACTCAAACAACAAGCAGCTATTGCAAAGCCAGTTCTTGAGAAACTTAAAGTTGCGCTAGAAGATGGAAAGCCTGCTCGCTCAGTTGAAATGGATGATGAAGAAAGAGAATCAATTAGTGATCTTCACCTGATAACATTAAAGGATACGGTTTATGTATGTAATGTTGATGAAGACTCAATGACCGAAGACAGTGATAATGACCATGTTAAGGCCGTAAAAGCACTAGCTGAAAAAGAAGGTTCAAAGGTTATTAAAATTTGTGGAAAGATGGAGTCAGAAATTGCTCAGCTTGAAACAGAAGAAGAGAAAAAAGAATTTCTTGCTGATATGGGTCTTGAGCAGTCTGGGCTTGATCAACTAATTAAAACTGGCTACGAGATGCTTGGACTTCAAACCTATTTTACGGCTGGTGTTCAAGAGGTTAGAGCTTGGACATTCAAAAAGGGTATGA
>PBFR01000033.1 GCA_002718735.1 Halobacteriovoraceae bacterium
TCACTATTGTTTACACCTACGTAAATAGTGCAATAACTGGTGATAAATACGACAAATATTGAAATAATCACACCATGAAGTATTTAATTCTTTTACTATTGGCATCAAATTACGCCTTTTCTCTGCTCATTTGTGGTGACAGTGCAGTAACGCTTAATTACGCTAATAGAGACGAATTAAACAGTCAGCTATATAATGCAATCAACAATAAATGTGTAACCGAACAAGACAGAAAAAATCTATTTCACGATCTTATTCACTATTCACAGAGTCAGGTCACAGATGAGACCTTACCTATAATTAGTAATTTTTTATCAATTAATCTTGGAATTGACTCTGCTTTAGAATTTCAAACTCTATATAAATACAATGATGTAAAGATGGGAGAGCTTAACTTTAGTCAGCTGAGGGAGCTAATAAGATATGCCCCAGAAAAAATAACAAATCATTTATATTTATTCTCTAATGAAAAAAAATTACAGCTCATTGAGCTTATAGACTTATATCACGCAGGATATGACAGGGACGCATTACTTTCACAATTTATAAATGAACATCCTTCAAAGGAAGTTTTAGATGCCATAACGATTGCAAAGTTAGATATCAATGTACCAAAAGTTTTAGAAACAGTTTGTTCCTACATCTACGCTAAGGATGAATTCATCTATGAAGATATAAGTTCAATGTCTCTTTCCAGTATAGAGGAAATAAGCAATGAGTTGGATACTACAGTTAAAGAAATCAAAACAGAAATTAAAGCTTTTGGAGCAGATGAGAACGTAGTTTGCGAAGGCATTTCAATTAGTGAGCTCTTATATGACATGAAAGAAGATCAACTCTACTACTTTAGAGATGACCTTCAAGAATCTTTGATGTCTCAAAACTTAACGGCCCAGAATGCCCAAAACTTCGTGCCTGTTACGTATAGTAAAGATTCAAAGCTTGTAAATTTTGAAGAGGTCGTTTTTAGTATGGATCTATCAATCGATGAGTACTGCTCAAAGACACCTAAATTTTATAATACTTTGGAGCTAAGAATATATAATACTCTTAACCGATACATTAGGGAGGGCTTTGCCATCCCTAATCTTATACATCAATACACAGATAAGATTACAGGCTGCAAGGTTAAAGCTGATATAGTAGCTTTAGAAACCAAAGAAGAAGGCATAGAATTTAACGAATTTGTAAGAGGGCTATAATGAGCTCCCCCACCAGAAAAAGTGGGGGAATTTTTTAACAAATTAATTCCACAAAAGGACTTTGCATGCAAATTCTTCGTCCAAATGGTAATCCTCACCTTCGACCTTAACAAAGCCAGAAAGATACCCACCTTCATGCTCATAAGTAAAATCTGCGACTTTCTCAAGTAGTGTGTAGAAACCACCAGGAACATAAACTTGGACCAAATCATTTCCAAATCCATCAGTGGCCATGCCTATGAATTCAGTATATGTGAAAGACTTGTCGCCATATGTGACTCTTAGGGTGTTTTTGTTTTTAAAAACATTATAATTAGAATCCCCAACTTCAGGAACTTCTCCATTAAAGGTATATTCAACAGTAACTTTTCCATCAGTACAGATGTAGTCAAAATCATTCTCAGCAAGAGCACTGTTTAGACCTAACATAGCAAGTAAGCAGACTAATTTTTTCATAAATTCTCCCATTATAATTATATAGCTTCTGGAATTAATAAAACTTTTCATATAGACAGTCTGGCCCAATGAAAATCTTTCACACCACACAGTGCACCATTTATTCTAAAGAAAAGCTTCATTTCAGCGATACGTAACCAAAAGGCAATTCAAATGAACCTAGGAATTTACTATGCTTTAGGCTGCTATGGGCTCTGGGGCATCCTGCCAATATACTGGAAACTTTTAAAACAAGTGCCAGCTGATCAGATACTTTCTCATCGAATTGTATGGTCATTAGTATTTATGTTGGCGGTGTTGTTTTACAAAAAAGATTGGTCTTGGATCTTTCGTCTTAAAGAGAATCCTAAGTTGATTTTTTGGTTCTTGGCCTTGTCGTCATTGATATCCATTAATTGGTATCTCTACATATGGGCCGTAAATGACGGTCAAATCGTTGAGACAAGTCTAGGCTATTTCATGAACCCTTTGGTTAATGTTCTTTTAGGTGTTGTCCTGTTGAAAGAAAGACCTAGGAGGCTGCAGTGGATGGCCATTCTAATTGCTTTCTCTGGTGTGGCCTTTTTAACTTTTGCTTATGGAAAACTGCCTTGGATCGCATTGACTCTCGCCTTCTCCTTTGGAGTTTATGGACTCTTAAAAAAGCTTGTGGCAATAGGTCCTTTAAGAGGCCTAACTCTTGAGACCGGACTTCTTTGTATTCCGGCACTAATTTTCCTAATTACAACGCCTTCTCCAGCATTTAACAATCAGGGAATTACCACTGATACTCTTTTAGTCCTTGGAGGCATTGTCACAGGAACTCCACTACTTCTTTTTGCGGGAGCTGCCAAAAATTTAAGCATGACGAGCCTTGGATTAATGCAGTACATGGCACCTACAATTCAGTTTCTCATTGGGATTTGGCTTTATAAGGAACCGTTCTCAACAGACCAACTAATTGGCTTTTCTATTATATGGTTTGCCCTCTCGCTTTTTGCATTGGATTTGCTTAAACTGAGAAGACAAAATTTAAATGCACAGAAGCTAAAAAAAGAGTGTACCAATGAAGAAAAGATGCAGTTGGCTAAATTTAAATAATGAAAAGTACATCAAGTATCATGATAATGAATGGGGACGCCCTATACACGATGATCAGAAACACTTTGAGATGATCACTCTTGAAGGAGCTCAGGCCGGTCTTAGCTGGGAGACGATTCTCAATAAACGCGAGAGATATCGCGTAGTTTTTAAGGACTTTGATCCTGCAAAGGTCGCAAAGTTTACAAAGAAAGATGTCGCTAAACTAATGCTCGATCCTGGCATTGTTAGAAATAGATTAAAAATAGAATCAACCATATCAAATGCCAAGGCCTTCATAGAAGTACAAGAAGAGTTTGGATCATTTGACAAATATATATGGGCATATGTCGGAAAACCTATTATCAATTCATTTCAAGGCAAAGAACTGCCTTCAAAAACGGACATTAGTGAAAAGATTTCCAAGGACCTAAAAAAGAGAGGCTTCCGATTTGTGGGAAGTACAATAATATATGCTTACATGCAGGCAATTGGGATGGTTCAAGACCACTCAAAAGATTGCTATCTCGGTGGAAAAAAGATCAGGGAATTAAAATCCAATTAGAAAGAGTTTACGGCCCTATAAGCTGTAGAGAAACAGGCCTGAAGTAAGTAGCCCCCAGTTGGAGTTTCAAAGTCCAACATCTCCCCGATGACATACACATTATCAATCTTTTTAAGCTTAAAACATGAGTCCACTTCCGAGAAAGCGACCCCACCAGAAGTAGAAATCGCCTCTTCGATAGGTCGTGGCCTTAGAAGCTTTATTTCCAGCTTCTTGATACTCTCCCCAAGTTTTACCATGTTTTGATAGTCATCTTTTGAAATCAGCTCCTTAAGTAGGATGTTCTCGTATTTCGACAGCCCTAGGACTTTTCTTAGATGGTTAGATTGACTTGTTTTTTTATCTCGCTTGGAAAGTCTTTTTCGAACTTCCGAAAGAGAGAGATCTGGCTTTAGATCAAGATTAATAGTGGCTGTAGAGCGACTTTCGATCTCATCCCTTAAAAAGTTTGAGATAGCGTAAATTCCACCCCCCTCTATACCAAAAGGAGTTAACATTAACTCTCCTCTTATAAAGTGGTCCTTAAAGGAAATTCCCACATTCTTTAATGGAGCTCTATCAACACCCGCTTTAAAAAACTCAGACCATTGAACCTCAAAACCGCAATTCATTGGTTTAAAAGGTGCAACCTCAACCCCTAACCTCTCAAGAAATTGTTTCCACTTCCCATCTGATCCAGTTCTCTTCCAGCTTGCACCGCCTAAGGAAAGAATCAATTTGTCGTATTGAACGCTGACCGTCTGCCCGTCAATCTCGATAAATACTTTATTTTGCCCATTAAGGTCTACTAGAGTGCTTTTCAAAAAAAGTTTAAAATTCTTATTTGATTTAAGCTTCTCAACCCACAACTTCAAAATAGCGGAAGCTTTAATATTCTTTGGAAACACTCTTCCAGAGGTGCCCACAAAAGTCTCCACACCAAGCTTTGTAAAAAATGACCTAAGATCATTTGGCCCAAACACCGCCAGAAGCTCTGAAAAAAGCTCTTGATCTTTTCCATAACGGGTTGCGAATCTATCTAGAGGCTCCCCATGAGTTAAATTTAGTCCACCATTTCCAGCAACTAAAAATTTCTTACCCACTCCCGTAGTTTGTTCGTAAAGATGAACGATGAAGCCTTTTTCCAACAATAGCCATGCACTAAATAGGCCTGCCGGTCCTCCTCCAACAATTACTACTTTTTCCATAATGGCATCTAGTACCCCTTTTCAAACATAATAAGGAAACATATAATCAATAAAAAATAAAAGGATCAAGAGCTGGAGCTTTCAAAACACAGACCACATAGAAACCGCCCATATTTAGAGTGGCTCAGGAAACAACAGTGTGTTGTTACATCTACAAAGGCCCAATGTGCTCACCACATAAGGCTCGGGACAAATGGTGGTGCTGGTCTAAAACCCTCAGACTACTTTTGTATTCCTCTATTAAATGAATATCATACCACTGGTCCACAAGCATTGCACAATATAGGCGAAGAAACTTTTCTTAGAACTTTTAGTTTAGAGCCTCTAAATCTATTTTTTAACTATCTAAGAAAATACCTAAAAGAAGAGTACAGTTTAGACCTTCTTAAAAATGCAAGGCCAACTCTCGATGGACTGGCCCAGCTAATAGAAAAAGTGGAATCACTAAAAAAAGTGAAAGGCACCAGTAAAGGGAGCTCTAAGAAAAGAAAGCTGAAAGAAAACACCGACAGAGCGAAGCCATCTGAGTCCGAATTCTATAACAAAGCAAAAGAGCTCAAAAAGTCACAGGATAGAGAGCTACGTGAAAAGCTCAAAAAGGCCTCTCCACTAAAAGAAAGTCAGGCCTATCAAGAGGCAAAAGAACAGAAGAGAATTAGGGATAAAGAGTTAAGGGAAAAATTAAAGAGCAGTAACAATGTCTCAAATTCCAGTAAATTTAAAAAGCACAAATCCGCCAAGCTTATTCAAGACAAAGAGCTTTATGAGAAGGCAAAAGAGGCGAAGAGACAAAGGGACAAAGAACTTCGCCAGAAGTTAAAAAAGCAAAAAGCTCCCTCCAAATCGATTACTCAAAGTGACTTTTATCAAAAAGCAAAAGAAGCTCGCAAGCAACGTGATAAAGAGCTCAGAAAACAACAAAAAGAGCTGCGCAAACGCTTATCTTCAAAAGATTAATAGCGAACTTAAGTAATAATATGTTACAATTCAGCACATGAATGAATATATACTCACCTACAGAAAACTGGTAATGCCAGACGACCTCAACCACGCCAAAACCCTATTTGGCGGACGGCTTTTACAATGGGCAGATGAAGCTGCAGTAATATATGCCATGTGCCAGATTGGCAGTAAATCAATCGTAACGTTGAAAATGTCTGAAGTCCTATTCAAAAACCCTGCAAGAAGTGGAGACGTTTTAGAGTTCTGGACTCGAAAGAATAAAATTGGAAATAGCTCACTTGTCGTGGAGTGTGTAGTGGTGAGAAAGACGGTACAATCGCCCCAGGATACTCCTACACCTCCAACAGTAGAAGATGATAAGTTTCAAAATCCAAAGAATATAATACTTTCTTGTGACTTTAGCTTTGTTCATGTTGATGAAAATGGAAAGCCCGCACCTCACAAACTCGCTAAATCCTAGGCCTTATCCACCAGAGCATTGAGGCTATTGATTAAGGTTTCTTTTTTAAGTGGTTTGGTAAGATAGTCATCACACCCCGAAACCAACGACTTGTCCTTTTCTTCTTTTAGAGCACAAGCTGTGAGTGCGATAATATTTGTACATGAGTCCCTATTTTGAGACTCCCACTTTCTAAATTCTTCGGTAGCAGTATAGCCATCCATTCTAGGCATTTGCATATCCATAAAGACAACGTCAAAAGCTTTTTCCTTCATCTTGTCCAGTGCCTCAACGCCATCAACAGCTTCAGTTATCTCGAATGGGAATTTTTTAAGATAAGCTTTTACAAGACTTCTATTATTAATTGCGTCATCAACAATTAAGACCTTCAACTCGGATTCTTTCAGCTTAGTATCATCAACTTTTGAGACTAGCTTGCTCTTTTTAACAGAGCTAGTAGCTTCCTCTAGATTTAATCCTGCATAAAATTTAGATCCTTGCCCAAGCACACTTTCAACAATAATTTCGGAGCCCATTAATCTAATAAGCTCAGATGTGATAGATAAACCAAGCCCAGTTCCACCAAAGCTTCTATTTGCTTTATCTTCCACTTGAGAAAACTTATTAAAGATATGTTTTTGTTGATCTTCTGGAATTCCTATCCCAGTATCTTCAACAACCAGAAGCAAACTTCCTTTTAATTTGGTGCCTTGATTTGGAATAAGTGAGAACTTGACTTCCCCCTCAGATGTAAACTTTAGAGCATTTCCGACAAGGTTAATAAGCACTTGTGAGATTCTTGACTGGTCCCCAATATAAGTAGCGGTAATATCTTCATCAATATTAGATTGAAGCTTCACACCCTTTTGTTTGGCCTGCCAGGAGAATATGTCATAGATTTTTTCGAAAAGAGAATGAAAGTCTACTTCTGCTTCATCTAAAACGAGCTCCCCAGCCTCAATCTTTGAAAAATCAAGAATATCATTAACAAGGTTTAAAAGAATTTCACTTGAATTTTTTAGAACACTTACATGCTGCTTTTGCTCATGGTCAAGCTTTGACTCCTGAAGCAAATCTGAAAGCCCGACAATGGAGTTTAAGGGTGTCCTTATTTCATGACTCATATTTGCCAGAAACTCCCCTTTTATTTGGGAATGCTTTTGGGCATCTAACTGTGCTTTCCTTCTTTCTGCTATTTCTCTCTCAAGTGCCTTTGTTCTTTTCGTTACGATTCGGGAAACCCTGTCCTTTTGCCGAAGAAGAAAATAGGTATAGATTGAAAAACCGAAAAACGGAAGAAATATAAAAAGGCTTAAAAGTAGTACTTTCTCATATAAAGCAGTATTTTGAATTTCCTGATTCATTTGAGCGACGTAGAAAAAATCCACTCCATTAAAGCTTGCAACTTTCTTGGTTTGAGTGCGTGTTTTATCAAGATTGAGTGCACTTGTAATAACTCTTAGGTTTCGATCATTAAGGTTATACTCAAAAAAGCTGTTTGAACTTTTCCTATTAAATATAAGGCGCTCTTCAGCTACAAGCTTATTTTTTGGCAAGTGGATCTCGCTAAGACCAAACCCAACACTGATAAAGCCTTTTTGTGATCCGGAAGAGCTTATGAATTTCGAGAATATTAGCTTTGGATCTTTTTTGCCTTCAACTTGAGATTCTTCAAGTATATTTACGACATCACAAACCCCTGAGTTGTTGACACTGGCCACAACCTCATCATTATTATTTCGCCAACATAAAGAGAGCTTTCTATCCTTTAAAACTCTCCCCACATAAGTTTTGAATTCAGCGACACTAACTTCTTCCGATGCGGCAAAAAGATTTGAGACAGTTTCCAGGCTACCTCTTTTTTCTTCCAATTGATCCAACACAGATTCAAAGTTTTCATTCACAGAATTCTTGAAGTTTTCACGTTGGAGTTCTTCAATCATCTCCAATCGAGAGTCAAAATAATAGAGTGAAAGGCAAAGGCCTGCCAGAATGAATAAAGAAATGACAATATAGTCTTTGCTATTGCCCTTTAACATTTTACTTTAAAACCCTAGTAAGCCCTGATGGATAGGAGCCTTTAATATAGTTCCACTGTTTTACCTGTTCTTTACGTCCAATCTCGTCGGTGATTCGATTCCAACTATCAGATACCTTTTTCAAAGCAAGTTTTGGAGAGACCTGCTCTTTTAGAGCTGCTTGCAAGGCATCTCTTAAACTGGAAAAATATCTTCCATAACCCTTAACGTAAAAGTCAGGCATACTGCCAATCATACTTTTCTTATGTGCGTCCAAGAAATCTTGGCTGTAGATCTCCTGAATAACCTTATCTTGGTAATGCTCACTTCTATAGGGGTCAAAGAATCCCTCTCTTTCCTTAACAGCATTAGTTGAAACAACAGGTGTGCTTGCAAAAAGGCAAAATAAATAGGCTAGCTCACTGACATTGGACCGAGAAGAGACAACATAGTTCCAACCCCAATTAAAATATGACATAGGGAATACTTTACCATTGATTTCTCCCCCGGGCAAAGAGGAATATCCCAATTTTTTTACTAGTTCTGGCCTGTTTCCCACTAGAAATTTCTGAGTTCCACCCCAACCAAAATTACAAAATTTATTGCCCTGACCAAAGGATTTAAAGTTTTCGAACATGTCATTAACAAATACTTTTTCTTCCAAGTACTTTGAAGTTTCAATCATCTCTGACAGTGCTTCAAAACCAGCATCGCTGTTGAACTGAGGCTCAAACTCCCCATTTACCGGATAAAACCCCTTAGAGTGAAGGCGTAGCCAAAACTCCCAGGCCGAGTATAGCTTAGTTCTATAAAGACATCCCCCAAACCTATTACTTTCTGGTGAGTGAAATAGTTTTAATTGTCGATCAAGTTGCTTCCATGTTTTGGGGACAGTTAATTCTTCACCATATATATCAGAATACTTTTCTCGTGCTTTAGGCTCCTTCAGCCATTCTTTATTATAAAACATCATGTAGGTGTCGCCATCTGTCTGATAACCATAGAGGTTGCCTTCATAGCGATCACCAAGATCATAAAGAGATGACTCCCAAAGACCAATTGGCTCATGCTCCTGGGCAAATGGGGTCAGGTCCTTAATTGCTCCTGCCTCAACAAGATCTGGAATGTTCATTGTTGCTGGTAAAGCTATATCAATTGGAGAATCACCTCCGGGCTTTAAAATTCCGTCCACCAAAAGTTCTGATGCAACGTCATCCAAAGCACCTTCTCTAAGCTCAACTGCAACTCCCGTTAGTTGGGTGAAGTACGCTGCAACCGGTCTTACATTTGCCAGTGATCCATTTGGATAAAGAAGTGTAATCTTTTTATCCTTATTTCCCCATTTTGCTTTAACCTTCTTTGCAATCTGTAAATGCAATTTATCTGTAGAAAGGGAAAACGCACTAGTTGGAAAAGTGGAAGCTACTAAGGCGAGCTTACCTCCATTCATAAGAAATTTTCTTCTATTCAATTTCATAATTTTGTCACTTAAATAATCTACTTAATTTTCTTCACATGGTATTTACTCATACTCCCAAACTTAATGCATGTGATTAAATAATGCCTAATTTGTGTTGTTTTGGTCAAAATTTAAGAAAATTAAATGCATACGTGGGTTTGCATAAGAATTCAAATATAAGTAAAATGAATAAAAAATATAAATTTTAGGAGAAAATATGCCCTCTTTTGATCTGGTATCATCCCTTGATATGGGTGAGCTAAAAAACGTAGTAAATATGGCAAATAAGCAAATCACCGGCAGATATGACTTTAAAGGTTCAAAGTGTGCAGTGGAGTTAAAAGGTTCTCAAGAACTAGAGATCATTGCTGAAACGGAAAGCAGAATTGAAGCAGCAATGCAGATACTTTTCTCAAACATGACTAAGAGAGGTTTAGGTCTAAAATGTTTAGATGTCCAAAAGGTTGAACCAACAGGGCACCAAATGTACAAACTAAAAATCATACTGAACTCGGGTATTAATAAAGAGAAAGCTAAGATCATAAATAAGGCAATCAAGGACTCTAAAATAAAGGTATCCTCCCAGTATCTAGATGAGAAGATCAGGGTGAGTGGCAAGAAAATTGACGACTTACAAAAGACATTCCAGATGGTGCGCTCTTTGAAAGAGTTGGAAATAGACGTAAAAATGGAAAATATGAAGTCTTAATAACCGACTCCAACAATCACCTTTAAACAGCTATAATTTTAATGTCTTATGCCGATATGGCATAAGATGTACAAGTTTATAATTTTTATCCTCACCACATCCCTGGCATACACTAAAACCTTAACAATGCAGGTAGAAGACAAATCTTTAAGGTTTGAAGCTCAGACGGTGGAAGGTATAAATTTCATAAATTTCAAGCAGAGTGCACTTGCCTATAAAGCACTTAAAGCACCAAGGCCAAAGCTCAAAAGCAAACAATTAGCTGGAAACCCCGCTAGCAGAAACTGCAAATTGCTAAATGGTAAAAGTGTTATTCTTAGAGATTCTAAAAACAGACAATATGACTATTGTAAGTTTCGTGACGAATCAATGATAGATTCTTGGGGACTTTATGAGAGTCATTAGTCTAATCTTAATGCTAAGCTTTAGTGACAATGGTATTGCCTCATCTTACAAGAGGCTTGGTAAACTATATAAAGACACACAAGTCCACACAATCGATAATTACCCAACGATTAGAACACAAGACGGTGTTGGCATATGCTACGCTGTGACTGTCACCCAACTTTTAAACTATCAGTACTGTAAACAAAACAAACTCAACTGCAAGGAAGCTAAAAACCAAATATCACTACTTGATGTCACGGCCTACTCTGAGTATTACGCAAAAACAATTTCGGAGGGTGGTTATCCCCATTCTCTTCTAAGAAGTTTAAAGCAACAAACTGACAGTATTTTTAAAGAACAGTGTTTGCCATTTGAATTACTATCACACAAAGATGGTGAAAAGGACAAGGCCCAAGGGCAAGGCTATAAGTCACTAAGAGAGATATATGACAAGCATCCACGATACCTCTCACCAGAAGAACAAATGTGTCATGCGAAAACAATAAAGTCGATCCTATCTATCGAAAAGGACATAGAGGCAATTTTGAACGCATTCCAGGCAACAAGTGTCGCACAGTTTGTATATGAAGTGGCAGTGAAGGATGAGTGCTTGGATGAACAACAAAAAATTAGTCTGCCTGATTTTCACACTGGAGTTTACCCATCATTTGGTGATCAAGAAGAGGCCACTCCAGAGTCATTACTTGGAAAGGTTGAAAAACTTGTACTAAACGACATTCCTGTGGGGATATCATTTTGCACTAACAGCTCTGAAGAGTGTGGTGCTCACGCAGTGTCTATTAATGGGATAAAAGAGGTGTGCAATAAAGACGATTGTCGAATTATGTTGAAGTTACACAACAGTTACGGGCAGAGCTGGCAGAATTTTTATAATGGCGGCTGGGTGGACGGGGAAAATCTTATGAGGAGTGCCCTTCAATACAATAAAAAGAACCTCCTAACTTGGATAAGTGAATATAAGAGTGAAAAAGATATCCCAGAGAAAATCTTAAAGAGAAGCAGGCCTAAAAAATCATCTCACAATCCAACAATAGACATCAATACAGACGAGTCGGACATCTTTCCGGATGGAATAGACCCCAAGAGATCACCTGTATTTAAGTGCGATGGAAACTATTTTGGAGGGTGGAAACCCAATAGCAACTGCAAATTTATGATGTACTCAAGATAGCCTAATTAAGTTTAGAATCAACATAACTTTTAAGTCTGTTCACTAGTTGCTCTCTCTGCTTCTTACTTGGTTTATAACTATTTGAGATATATGGAGATACAGTATTGCGATCGAAGTAAAATTTACCATCTACTAAGTCTGTTTTAGTCGCCAAAATCCAAGAGACCGTATCAGCACCTTGCGATGCACTCCTAAGCCTATTGCCAATAAGCTTGTAAAACCTTGGCAACGCCTCCTCAAGACCTCCAGTATCAACCCATCCCGGATGCATAGACACCATTGTAAAAGCTTTCCACTCGCTACTTTTAGCTAACTCTTCAACAAGTGTAACCTGGGCACGTTTAACATTGGCGTAGGTGTCGACCTTGTCGTAGTCCTTTCCAGAGAACAGTTTATCTAAATCAAGCTTTTTAAGATACATCCCGCCAGAGCTAACCCATACAACCCTAGCACCTTTTCCCAACTTCCCCTTTCTTCTCAGGGCCTCAATTAATAAGTAGTGACCTACTAATTGAGAAGCACATTGGAATTCAACCCCCTCATCATTGAAAGTAACTTCCTTAGGCATCCCCCCAGCGTTTAGAGCGATTAAATCCAAAGGAGGTGTATTTTCACAAAACTCCTCTATAGCATTCCAATCGGCCATATCAAGGGAAATAAACTTCAACTTTTGATGTTTATCGCCGAAACGTCTTCCTTTATCTTTACTTCTTCCAGTTACGGTTACTGATGCTCCCTGTTGGGCCAACGAAAGCCCAACCTCAGCCCCAATTCCAGACGTGCCACCCGTAACCAGTGCCTGTTTTCCTTCTAAATTGATGTCATCAAGTGCTTCTTCAAAGTGATTTTTATGGCGATTAAACCCTGTTTTATCAAATGAAAACAGAATTGTTTTATCGAGAAATTTACCCCATAAACTCGTTTCATGATACATGTGCAGACTCCCGGGAAAAAATATAAACCAATATGCAAAAGTCGCCCCCAAAAGAACAAGCTCATTTGATGATGAAAGTGCATTTAGTTGTAAACAAGACCAATATGCCATAGCACCACCCGCTCCGCCCAGGAGCCCAAGGTAGACACTTTTAACATTTAGAAACTTTTTAAAGATATCATCGTAGTAGCAAACAAAGATTGGCCATAGCCCAAGATAAGTTAGTGAATAGGAGCTTGATTTTACAATGTCAAAAGCAATTAGGCCCCCATCAAGAACAGCTCCCGCACATGTAAAAAGCAAGCTAAATAACACATACTTCTTTTTAGATACTCTTGGTTTAAAAAGGACATAATTTAGAGACAAAATAAAAAGGCAGAAAATAAGTGTAAGCAAAGGCCTGAAATAAACAGATTTCAGCACAATTAAAAACCACGCCCCTTGAAGTAAGGCTATCTTTGCAAGGACCACTACTCTACCGCCAAAGCTTTCCGCAGCTTTCCGTATAGAAACTTTAATCCTGGAATTTTTAGAATTAGCTCCTCACCAACGTCCCAGTAATCTCGATGATATTCGATTTTAGAGTCACTGTTGAATCTTAAATGGCTACTGCCATGAATTTTATACTTTTTAGCCTTTGATTCAAATACAAAGTCCCAAGTTAAAAATGCTTGATTACCTTCTTTTATATCGTCTATGAATATAAAATGCGGGTTATCAAGTTTTTCAAACATATGATCAAAAACTTTCTCAAGCTTTCCTATTCCATTAAATTCATTAAATGGGTCTTTAAAAAAAACATCTTCAGTATAAAAGGAATTAATATGCTCTAATGATTCTTTTGTTAAACCTTCATACCAACTTTTTAGCTCTTCCAACTTCATGGCATTTCCTTCATCATAACAATTGTTATTTCGCCAACATCAAAGCCAAACTTACTCATATAACTTCTGGCCAACAAAGTATTGTTATCCAACAGATACATCCAGTCATCAACTTTGATTTTATAGGTTGATTCCCCCACCGGAACGTTTAATACATAGTTAAACTTAAAGGCATTGCCCACAACTTTTCCTTCGGCCTCTCCTACGACATCATGTGCTTCACCAACATATTCATTGGTGCCAACTTCCTTCAAGGTCCAAATTCTTTCATCAGTTGACCCATCAGAAAAAACAAATTTTTCATCAAGCTTTGCAACATCCCCCTCCCATGATGCATCTATATCGACTCTAAATCTTTGAGTAACCTGTCCCGAGCGGCTTTGAACGATACCCAAAGCATATAGCTTTCCGCTAAAAAATTCTTTTAGGTTAAGCTTCGGAGTTTCATCTTTATAGGAAGATAACTGTTGTCCAGAACAAGAGACAAATATTAGTAGTACAATTGATTGAATAAGAAGTTTCATTTTCACTCTCCTAATAGCCTACTTCTAAGCTTTGGGTCGCTGGTTTTTTCACCAAGCCATATATTTAAAAAGTGTTTGGAAAACTCCAAATCCTTAAATTGACCTAGTCTCTTTTTGGAGTTTAAATAAAATGTTACTCCTGTTTTGGGATCGAAGTCAGCGATAATACGATCGCCCTTTTTAACATCTGGAAATACCTTAAACATTTCACTTTTAAACTCTTTTAGAACGCCCTTGCTTACACCTGCCTGTTCCATTTCCTTTACACTTCGACTTGCAATGTCTTCACCATCGAAGTCTCTTTTATATAAAAGCTCAAGTCTAAGTGGAGTTGAATAAATCGGTTTATCTTTTTCTGCCCATAAAGTGGCCGTATAGATATCCATAAATAAGAAGGTGTATTTGCCACTCCCCCTCTTTGGTAGGTTTTTATATTGAAGTTGTCCGAATGAAACAAAGCTAAAGGCCAATATTAGAAGGAAGATTCTCAAGCCAGACTCCTTTTGTTTTGTATGCAAAACATTGTGCACACGATTTGCAGAATTAGCAACTTGGACAATAAGGCCTTCGCGCAACACAAACTTGAGGTGGAACGAATATGGATTACCAGTTATTTTATTGGAATGTGCCATTTAGAGGCAATTTCCCACTGATTCTCATGTCCGAGGCAGGCCTAAAATTTGAAGTGGTAGATGCTTCAAAAATTTACCCAGATTCATCTCTGTCTATCATTTGTCCAGGTGTCGCACCGCCATATTTACTCGACTGCAAAGAAAATAAGTATCTCAACCAAATGCCGGCCATAATGATGCATTTAGCCTCAAGACATAACTTGCTTCCAAAAAATTCACCTGATGTGTGGGTCGCACTGAAGTTAATTCTGGATTGTAATGACATCCTTTATGAGATTACCCGCTATCATGGGATGGAAATGTGGACCTCACAAAAGTGGAAAGAATTTAGAACATATAGATTTTCAAAATGGCTTAAACAATTTGAAACTATAGGCTATGAAAGACTGGATAAAACAAGCGGCTTTTTCTTTGATGGTAAGATAAGCGTAGCAGACCTTTCAGTCACGGCCCTTCTAGGTGCCTTGAAGTGGAGTTTTCCAGCCTTGACCACAGATATGAAGGAGAGCTGTCCCAATGTGCTTAGTTTGGTAGAGAGAGTGGAGAAACGAGAGGGTATAAAGCAGTTTCTTAAAAAGCAAAGAAAAGAGCTTGGAAAAGAATACTGTTCAGGTCAAATTGAAGACTCAATAAGAAGTATGCTCTCTAGCCAAGCTCACTAGAGTTTAGCTGTCCGCATGCTGCCATAACCTCATCCCCTTTTGTTTCTCTAATTAGGGTCGGGATTTTGTATGTATCAAGCACTTTTTTAAAAGCTGTAACTCGATCATTCTTAGGTCTACTATACGGTGAATCAGGTATTGGATTGAATGGAATAAGATTAATATATGCTCTTTTGTCTTTAAGTATTTTTCCAGTGGCGTGAGCATCTTCCTCACTATCGTTAAAGTTTTCAATCAATAGGTACTCGTAAGTGACAAATTGCTTTTTGGCCAATGGAATACCTTCAATACAACTGAGCACTTCTTTTAAAGGATAGGCCTTATTGATTGGAATAAGCTCATCCCTCTTAACATTAAAGGGGGAATGAAGAGATAGCGCTAGGTTCACCCCAGGAATCTCATCTGCCCAGCGCTTGAGTCCAGGAATGTAGCCGGACGTTGAAATCGTTATTTTCTGATGGCCTATACTTGTGCCATGTTTTGACAGGAATATCTCACATGCCTTCTTAACAGAGTCAAAATTATGAAGAGGCTCCCCTTGTCCCATAAATACGATGTTTAGAATCCGCTCTTCTCCCGGTCTATTTTTAGAAAGCCAATTCCAGGCCACCAAAAACTGGCCAACAATCTCAGAAGTTTTTAGGGATCTTTTAAGACCTTGCTTGCCGGTAAAACAAAAGGAGCACTTCATAGCACAGCCCACTTGAGAAGATAGGCATATCGAATATTTATTATGAAATGGAATAAGGACACTTTCCACCTTGCTTCCATCCTGAAGCTTAAATAGAAACTTTACAGTTTTGTCGGCTGACTCGTGAACAAGGTCAATTTCTGGCAATGCAAATTCAAAATTCTCATCAATTAGGGCAAGTGCTGTTTTGGATATGTCTTTGGAGCATTTATTTAGATTTTTCTTTTTGTAGTGCCAATTAAAAAGGTTAGACGCCACGGATTCATTTAGTGCGTTGTCATGCATAAATTCGCGCAAATCGTCAAAATTAAGATCATAGAAGGATGTTTTCATTAAGAATGATTACTATCCATATGTTGATTTGACAATAAAGCTCCTGGAATAAGTCACGCTTCCGATGGAGCTTTAGTAGATCAGGCCTAATTAGCTATACTTTTAACTTTGTTTGAGTTCCTTACTGGTACTGGCTTTGCCGTTTTTTGGTTTGAATCATAAAAATCTAGCTCTTCGCAATATTCAAGCAATTTAGCTACTACACGAATTTCCGTGCTCCATTAACTAAGAGATTTCGTGGACTTAAATCTCTTTTAAAAGCTTCTACAATATGTGCATAATACCCTCTTTCTTCTAGAAAAAGGGCCCTATCTACAACGATATAGGACTCCACGACCCTGCCTAAAAGCTCTCTTACTAGATCCGCTGCAATAACGTGATCTATTAACTTCTGGGTGTTTTCACTATTATAGAATTCATTTAATTCATTCTCCAGACAACGTTTCAGCTTTGCGTACTTAATCGCATATTCAGAGAAGGAACCTTCATAGTCAGAAAGGGAGGTATTACCGATAGATTCAAATTCTTCCTTCCCAAGAACATCATGTAAGTATAAGTGAAGGGCATAGCGAAACCTACGCACTTTAAACTTTTTATCCAAGTCTTCAGCCGAATAGAGAGTGTGGCACCTTGCAGCTAGATGAAGAGCATTTTTGGAGAATTCGATGCCCCTATTTTTACCGAAGTTTGAAATATTATATTGTCCATTGAGGTTTTGATAGCAGCAACCAACTGATAAAAGCCACCGAGATTCACTCTTTTGGAAGAACTTTATTGTATTTGTCGTGAGATCTCCACATCCGTGAAGCCCCACAACCAAGTTATTGTCATAGGAGTTCAAACACTCAAGATCGGTATTTTCAGAAAATTCACAATTAACAAAACTTATTTTTTCCAAATTTTTAGGAGTCCACTTTCTAAGCCGAACTTTGCCTTGAGCTTGAAACTTATCATTTCGATCCAGGCAATAGGCCAGTCTATCCTTGTCATCAACAAGTGTGGAGCTTAAATGCCCTGCTCCCCCACCAATATCCACTATGGTCTCCACGCCATTCAGTTGCTCACAAAGTGAACGAATTTGTTCTAATTCGTGCTTTTTCTTTAAATCAACTCTTCGATTAAGGTGTTGTGGAAGCTCGTAGCTTCCCTTGGAAAGAGTCTCAAAACTTGTAAGCTCAGAAATTTTGGAGAGAAATCCTTGAAGCCCTTCATTTCGAATTGCACTTTTTCTATGGTTGATAAAATCAAGAAGCTCTTCCATGGAGGAGTCTTGAAGCTCTCTGGCCCATGTCTGTACTTCTAGTGGTAAAGGTTCTGGGTAACGTTTTAGGACCTCAACCTCTAGCAGGTTCAACCATGGCCTCAAAAACTCGGTTATAGAATCTAGGCGAGCTTCCAGATTCATTTTTTAAACCTATTAATATATGAGCATCTCTTACAAAGCTCCTCTACTAGACTTCCATTTGCGAAACCTTCTCTAATCTTTCTAGATCTTTCGTTCTCAATGATCTCTTCTAAGGTTGTTTCTAGGCAGTTGCCTAGATTTATAATCTTTTGATCATCCAAGCAACACGGAACAACTGTGCCATCAGCATGAATTGCCAAGTGATCTTTAAGACCATTACACCGGCCTTTATCGCCTTGAATAGGCAGCTCCATACGTGGCCATTCAAATCGAGAATCAAAATGCAGGTATAGCCTTTCAGCGATTTTCTTAGATTTAACCGCTCCAAGCTCCACACGTCTGTTAATTTGAATGCCAAGCTTAGTATCTAGAAAATCAAAGACAATATCATTTTTATCATTATCCGTGTCGCCAAAATTCCATAGTCTAAGGTTGATATATAGTTCTGGCCTTCGCTCTGTTGCTTCCTCTATGAATGCATAGACCTTGTCTAAATATTCCAAGAAGTTCTTCTGTGGATAATTATCAATAAAGCTTTGCAATGAGACATTGACCTGCCTGACAGTATCGTTACTAAGTAGGACTTCTTTGTGTCGACTTAGAAGAATTCCATTCGTAGTAATCTGTGCCTTTGAGTTATACTTGTCACATAGAGAAATGATCTTTTGAAATGAAGGATGAGCTAAAGGCTCGCCCATTAGATGAAGGCAAACTTGGTCGGCCAGTGGGGCTGCTTGTTTTATTATTTTTTCAAATTCGGACAGCTCCATGACATCCTTTGACCTTTGGTCAATAGGACAGAATGAACAGTTTAAATTGCATACATTAGTGATCTCAATGTAAATTCGCCGATACTTTTTATTCATGGCCCATGCTACTCGATCCGAAACACTCTCTCAAGCGTGCGAATGGGCAGCATGAACAATTTCTACTCCATTGTGCCCCTAATAGGGTAATTATTTTCAGGATTTTTAATAAATTTGAGCCCATCAAGTAATAAATCAAGATCTGGCCTAACAAATGGATTATTGGCCAGATCAACAACGTGGAGCTTTGACTCTTCATTAACAACCAATATGCCAGGCTCGGTGAATGGGCGGTCCGTTTCCTTTGGAGATCTGGGTTCTGAGATATAAAGGCCTAATGTCCTTGCCTGCTCTAAGCTTAGATCGTAACCGATATTCAGCTCAATTCCCATTTCATCAATGTGATCTCTTACCTTTTGTTCAGGGTCACATGATATTGCCAACACATCTACACCGGCATTATAGAAATCGTTTTGCTTTGAATTTAAACTTTTAAGATATTTAGTGCAAATTGGGCAGTGTTTCCCCCGATATACCACAATCATCTGCCACTCTGTATTCTCTCTTAAGGGAACTCCGAGTTTTAATGACCTTCCATCAAGTCCTTTAAGATTTAAGTCAGGAAACTTCTCACCAGCTCTAAGTTTTTTGCTCATACATCCTCCTTACAGATTAAGAGGATGCGATAATGATGCCAGCTTATTTGATTAGTCTACCTTTTCTTTATTCTCTTTCTTTTCAAGAATCTTAATAAGGTACTTCCCCCTAACTCTTTTACGTTCAATCTTTGCCAGTAGATCTTGATCAGTGGGATTGGTCTCTAACTGTTCACCCAAAGTTTGGATCTCAACCGTGTTTAGCTGGATCCACTCCCTAATTTTATCAACCGACTGGGCTTCATCCGCCTTGTCAAAAATAAGATCTTCTGGGGCCTTGGTTTCCACCTCCACCTTGCTTTTAGATGGTCGTGGAATAAAGCTTTTATCAACTGGGTAAACCCTTTGGTTCATAAAGTTTGGAGAGACAATCTCTACTTGATTTTCGTGAAGAACATCTAGCATGTGTCCTCTTAATTTTGATCTAAATGATATTAAATACTTAACCTCTTCCAAGAAGCCGGCAATTCTATAGTTCACAGAAAAGTCCCCAAGTTCTAAAACCTGTACGAATGGCTCTTTTAATCCAGCTCTCTCTCCGGCCTCCAGTAAGAGGGTTTCAACTTTGGTTCTTGAGATATCATATCCCAATGATACAGTGGCACTTATTATGGTTCCGGAAGACCTAACGACCGTGACAGCAGAGGTAACTAAATACAGGTTGGGTAGTGTTGTAAGATCCCTGTCCTCTGTTTGAATTTCAGTATGCAGAATTCCCTGCTCAGAAACACGGCCAACATGTTCGCCAACCTTTAGAAAGTCACCCGGTCTTATGGCGTCGATCGCTCGCAACATAAAGCCGGCCATGGCGTTACCTACAAAGGTCGTAGATGACAACGCAATAGTGGCAGTTAGAGCAATACCTAGAAGATTAAATAGCTGTCCCTTCATAGAATCGCTTACAGGTAGAGCAAGAAAGATTGCCACGACAAAGCACAAGATAAGACCAGCAAAGCTTAGTTGCCTAGTCCAGCGGGAATTTGAAATGTCCACCCCTTTAGGTCTGATGACAAAACGAAAATATAACGGCAATACAATAGCAGTTACGCTCGCTACGATTATGATCGGAAAAAAATCTGAAAGCTCTTT
This sequence comes from Halobacteriovoraceae bacterium, assembly GCA_002718735.1. Next base: position 20,253 of record PBFR01000033.1, read on the forward strand.
AAAAACATTCACTAATCACACCTTTGAAAGATATTTTTATTTGATAATTATGCCTCTATAAAAGAAGAAAGAGAAATAAAAACACCTATTGATCTTTCAAAATTGTACGGTATTTTTTGGATAGAATATTAAGCTTTGGTTGAATGTAGGTCTTGCTAAATGGGGCATTTTTCTTGTTTTCATAGTAATTCAAATACTCCTCTTTATTGAGAGTAAAGCACTCCATTGGAAGAACTTCAGTTACAAACGACTGTTTCCTCTCACTTACGATTACATTTAAGGTTGTTTGTATCAGCCCTTCTTGACTATGGGAGATGTAGTAAACTGCAGAGCGGTATTTTTCTCTTAAGCTGTGTTTGGACTGAGAACTATGGGTGTCGAGATGTATCTCAATTAATTGCTTAAGAGTTACTACAGCTGGATCATAATGAACCCATATGCCCTCCGAGTATATAGCACTAGATTTAATCCATCCCTGTTCTACCTTATGTACGCCCCTTATGGCCTGAAATACTGCTTCCGTACACCAGTGGCAGCCTCCACCAAAACCTACTTGTTCCATAATTTATAAATAAAGCAAATCCCTTGCCACTGCTCAAGTTCCGCAAAATGTTTGATGAACAATTTCAGAACTCGTTGGACCTTTTGCCAAGTCCTCTAGTGAATCATTTTGAGTAAAAGGATTTTTGTAAGCTTCGACAAGGTTCAAAAAGTATTCATCATTGCCCTCTAAACACGAGTCAATGGCCCTGGCCACCTGATGGTTCCTGGGAATAATGTAAGGGTTTGAGGAGTTAATAAGCTCAACTATCTGTTCTTTACCCTTGTCTTGATCTTCAATCCTAGCTAGCCATAGCTTTTCAAATTCTTTGTTTTCATGTTGAAGTTGATTGAGAGCTCTAAATGAGTTTGTAAAATCTAAGTGATTATCTTCTAAGTAAGATAGGAACAAATTAACAATTTTCGAGTCCTCTTTTTTAGGATTGAAAATTCCAAATTTTCTACACATTACTCTTAGGTATAGGTCATTATAATACTCTTCAAACTCTATAAAGTCTTTTTGAAGCTTGTCTGCAAGTTGATCGCTTGAAAGACCACTCTCTTCTAAGAGTAGTGGGAACAACGCATTTGCCAATACGGACATATTCCACAAAGCTATCTTTGCTTGATTGGAATAACTGTACCTTCCAAATCTATCGATAGAGCTAAAGACCTTATCATGCTTATAATTGTCCATAAAAGCACATGGGCCATAGTCAATTGTAATCCCGGCAATTGAGGTATTGTCAGTATTCATCACTCCATGGATAAAACCTACTCCCATCCACTTTGATACAAGAGACAACTTGCGCTTTACAACGCTTTCAAAGAACCTGTAATACTTGTGGGCCTCTTTTGAAAGTTCAGGATTATGTCTTTCAATAGCGTAGTCGGCTAAGGTTTTCAAATCTTGTTCACTGCGTGCGCTAAAATATTCAAATGTCCCAACTCTTAAATGACTGGAGGCGACCCTGGTAAAGATGCCACCAGGAAGCTCATCCTCCCTAAAAACAGGTGCGCCACTTCTAACAGCACAAAGTGCTCTAGTTGTTGGAATTCCAAGGTGGTGCATTGCCTCGCTAACTATATATTCCCTTACAACTGGACCCAGCCATGAAAGGCCATCTCCCCCTCTACTAAACTTAGTTCTGCCAGAGCCCTTGAGCTGAATATCATACCTTTGATTATCACCAGTCAGTACCTCACCCAAAAGATGGGCCCTTCCATCTCCAAGAGAGGGATTAAAGTGTCCAAATTGATGACCACAGTAGGCCATGCCAAGTGGCTCAGAACCATTTAAGACAACTTTGCCACTAAAGATATTTGCTAATTCTTCATTTGTTTTTCTCTGAGTATCTATTCCCAATGCTTTTCCCAACTCGTAGTTGTAGGCAATTAAGCTAGGAGATTTGGCAGCACTTGGGTTGGATCTTTCGTAAAAGCTCGATGGCAACTTGTAATAGGTATTGGAAAAATTGATCATAAATTTCTTAAAAACTCCAACCCGCCTTTAACTGCCGCAACTTGAGCGTCAATGCAAATCTCGTCAGTTGCTTTAGGACTGTCTGGATACACTTCAGTTGTAGTGGTAAACTCTGCATTAGAAAAACCTGCACAGAGATTAAGCGATTTAATATCGTAGTTAATAACTCCCTCTTGCTCAAGCTCCACTCCGATGATTTTTCCATCCTTATCACTAGGTGCAATATGGGTCACTTCTCTTACAGACTCAATAATTGCTTTTTGAAACTCAGGTTGTGGAGAATCGGTATTTCCAACCAAATAAAATCCATCTGGGATGTCCCAAACCTCTTGAGCAATGGCATCTCTTTTTTCCAATGCCGGCCTAAAGACAGTATTGTCTGTATCGGTGGTTTCATGGAGATCAAAATGAGCAAAGATATCAACTTCAAGATCCTCGATTGCAGAAAGAAACTTTTCGCACTCTTCTGAAGGAGAATTCTTGTGAAATGACCTATTAGGGTCAACTGCCAGTGGATTCCATCGGTTTATAGTTTCATAACCCCATGGACTGATGCATGGTACGCAAACGATATTAAAATCCTGCATGTAATTCAAACCTTCACGCTGTAAAAAACTGAGTGCTCCTTGCACACCGCTTGTTTCATACCCGTGAACTCCACCAGTAATTAAAACAGTCTTTTTTTCAGAATTAAAACCTTTCGTTTTAATAATGTATAATGGATATTTGTCTTGGTCATAACTAAGTGCACCGTATTGTTGCACATCATAAGTTTCTTTCATTGGTTCTATTTTACTCAAAACTTCTTCTTTATAAGACCTTTTAATAGACTGCTCTTCAAGCCATTGTTTTTTCTCTAATTCACCCCATGGTTTGTTCACGTGAATCCCCTTTTAAAGTGTTAATTCCGGCATCCTAAACCCAATTCATTGTTTAATCAAATTTAAAGGGCACCCAGGCACAAACTGGCAAGCAAAATGCACTAATAATTTAGGATTAACTATATAAAAGGAGTGCTTATGCCAGAAGCAATAACAAACCAGCATCGAGAATATTTAGAAAGATCAATTGATATAAAAGCTCCAGCGGAACATGTATGGAAAGCATTATTTAAAAGAAAGAACTTTGCTAGGTGGTCAAAGGCCTTTTCGGAAAATGCTAGGGTTGAAAGTCAATGGAAGCTAGGTGGTAATATCAGATTTGTAGACTCAGACAACTCAGGTATTCTTGGAACTATTAAGGCCTGTGAGCCTTTTGAAGAGCTTTCAATTAGATTTGACGCTTTAATAAATAATGGCAAAGAGGACTCAACTAGTGACAAAGCACAACGCTGGGTAGGTTGCCACGAAAACTTCTTCTTAGTGGAAGGCCAAACAGAGACGATTTTAACCGTTGAAGAAGATGTGCCACAAGATCGTTTACAGTCATTAAATTCTAAATGGGACAAGGCCTTGAGAGAAATAAAGGAAATTGCAGAGGAAATGGTTGCAACCTCACAGGCCCATCCTTAACTAAAGGGATTTTAATTTAACAATCGCTCGGGTACTATTAGGTTAAAAAAGCAATTAAATTTTGAAATTAGAACCTGACAAGTACCCTATTGACCTGAGCTTAGAAGCAATCGGAAAAGACTTTGAAAGTAGTCATTGCTTACTTATCAAGGCTCAAACAGGAGCGGGAAAGACCACTAGGCTCCCTCCTTACTTACTATCTAGAACAGATGGAAAAGTTCTGGTTTTGGAGCCTAGACGGCTGGCAGCAAAACTGTCCGCCGCAAGATGTGCAGAAATCTTGGGAGAAGATGTAGGCAAAACTGTTGGGCACCACATTCGCCTAGATAAGAAAATTTCAAATGACACCAGACTCATATTCATAACGGAAGGTCTATTTTTCTCATACATTAAAGAAAGTCCAGACTTAGGTAGTTTTTCAACAATCATAATTGATGAGTTTCACGAACGAAATATCTATACCGATCTCGCACTCTCCATGGCCAAAATGTTGCAGCAAACTAAACGACCAGATTTAAAAATTGTGGTCATGTCTGCCACTTTGGAAACAAAGCGACTTGAGACGTATCTTGGTACTCCGAAAGTCTATGACATCCCTGGAAGGGTTTACCCAATTCAAATTGAATATCATCCCCCAGCTGAACAAGGTGGAAGAAGAGGTAGAGAGCATTGGGAACTTAATGCCACAAGAGCAATTGTAAACCTTGCCAAGGACCAACGGTGTCCTAAAAACATTCTGGTCTTTCTTTCTGGTATGGGAGCAATACGAAGTCTAGAACAATCGCTAGCGGGAAAACTCCCTCCGGATATTGAGGTTCTTCCCCTTCACTCCACTTTGCCAAAGTCGCAACAAGACAAGGTTTTCAGCGGTGGTAAAAGAAAGATTATACTTTCAACAAATATTGCAGAAACTTCATTAACAATCCCAAACATCACTGGTGTTGTTGACTTAGGCAATGAAAGAAGAGCAAGCTTTGCTCCCTGGAGCGGAATGCCTTTGCTGCAACTGAAAAACATATCCAAGGCCAGTGCGACACAGCGGGCAGGTAGGGCCGGAAGAGTGCAAGAAGGCATCGTTTATCGACTCTACTCTGAAGGTGATCATTTTCACTTTGAAGACTTTACACCACCTGAAATAAAGCGTGTTGAACTATCCCACAGCTTACTTGACCTGATGGAGCTTGGATACCACCCCGACATGGTTGATTGGTTTGAGGCCCCAGAGGAAAAGAACCTCAAGAATGCAATGGATCTACTGGAAACTCTCGGTGCTGTGGTGGATGGAAAGATGACCAAACTTGGAAGGTTTATAGCGGCACTACCACTACACCCCCGCCATGCGGCCATGTTATACGAGTGCTCTCGGGAAAATCTCTCGGACACTCTCCTAGGTGCCTGCATTTTGTCGGAAGGCTCCATTTTAGGAAAGAATGCTCACTTCAGGGAAGAAGATAAAGAAATCTGTGATTTATGTGTGCAGATTGATCTTTTAAAAGCACATTTCACAAACGATAAAACCAACGACTATCCAGTATCGTTCTTGGATCCAAAGAAGATAAAACGAGTTTTGGATTTATATAAAATGATCTCTCCTATTATCATGTGCCCTCAAGTCTCCGGTGGGAAGATTTCACATAAACATCTCACGAGCGCTCTTTTAAGGGGTTTTCCAGATAGAGTTGCCGCTAAAAGAAAAGTGACAAAGGGAAAAAAGGTTTTTCACAGTTACAACTTTTGTCTTGGCAGAGGTGGAAAGCTAGGCAGAACAAGCTCCATAGTTGGAAGCTCACCTGAGTATATAATCGTACTGGATGCCCTTGAGGACCCAAAAGCAAACGCAGCAGTTGGAACCACGATTCAAAGTGCAAGTTCAATATCTAAAGAGGCACTTTTACAAACTAACAATAGTCTTATGGCCAGTGAAAAGCAGACTGCCTTCAATGAGAAAAAAGGAACAATAACAATCAGCACCATAACCAAATATGGCAAATTGGCTTTATCTGAAAACTCTTCTTTACCAGTGATTCCTAAGGGAGATGCCTTGGTTCAGCTGATAAAAGACAATTGGCCATGGCCTTTCGAGACTAGTGAGGAGCTTGATAAGTACAATCAAAGGGTAAGAATATTAAATGAAGCAAAGATTGAACACAACTGCCCGGGACTTACTGGAGAAATGTTTGATTTATTCCTTGAGTGTTGTATTGATGATGAGACCGAGCTTGGAGAAATTAAAGAGTCAAATCTAAAAGATTTAATTTATGCACAGCTATCTCCACCAGACATCTATATACTGGATAGTGAAGCTCCCGAGATAATAAAACTTTCAAACTCCAAACAATTTATACTTCACTATGAAGAACACCATCCTTGTATCTATGCAAGAGTACAGGACCTATACTCTGTGAACGTGCACCCTTTAATAGCTTCAAATACGCTACCCATCACGATTAAGTTATTGTCGCCAGCGGAAAGGGTAACTCAAATAGTCTCAGATCTACCAAATTTTTGGGAGAATTCTTGGGAGGCGGTTAGAAAAGAGCTGAAATCAAGATACCCAAAACATCATTGGGCAGATGATCCTGTTTCAGCTCCGCCGATTCGAATTCTAAAGAAAAGTAAAAGCTAGTCTAATACAGTAACTAGTTCATCTTTTGGCTTTCTAACCTTTTTCAAGTTTACTAACCAATCATTCTCGGCGTCCCTGTACCCTAGGGTGAGCATTACACAACTTCTAAGCCCTTTTTCTTTTAGACCAAGAATTTCATCTAAAGCTTTAGGGTCAAACCCTTCAAGCGGAGTACTGTCTACTTTTTCAAAAGCAGCAGCAACCATAGCATTGGCAAAAGCAATATATGCTTGCTTTGCGGCGTGATTGAAATTGTCTTCGGGGTTTTGTTTCGGATAGAATGCAAGAAGTTTTTGTCTATATGCTTCCCAACCTTCATTTTTAAATCCTCTGACCTCGTTAACAAGATCAAACATCCTATTAATCCTGTCTTCGGTGTAAGTGTCCCAAGCAGCAAAAACCAACAAATGAGAGCAATCGCTAACAACGGATTGATTCCAAGAAATCTCCCTTATCTTATCTTTTAACTCTTGGTTTTTAACCACTAAAACTTCAAAAGGTTGTAACCCGCTAGATGTAGGTGCAAGCGATATGGATTCCAAGATATTATTTACCTTTTCTTCTGGTACTACACTCTTATTCATTGCTTTGGCTGCATAACGCCACTGAAGATTTTCAAGAAGTTCCATGATTTATCCTTTAGTTCTTTATGAGTTTTACTATTTCATTCTTAATTTTTTCCGGTTTGTCCTTAGGAGAAAATCTTTTAACAACCTTGCCGTTTCGATCCACAAGGAACTTAGTAAAATTCCACTTAATGGACTTGGAGCCCAAAATTCCAGGTGCTTCAGACTTCAAATATTCATAGAGGGGATGTGCATTTTCCCCATTCACCTCAACCTTTGAAAATACTGGAAACTTAACTCCGAAGCTGAGTTTGCAAAACTCCTGAATTTCTTGATCGGAACCAGGCTCTTGGCCACCAAACTGATTACAAGGAAAGCCTAAAACCTCAAGCCCCTCGTCTTTAAGCTCTGAATACAAACTTTCAAGTCCTTCATATTGGCCAGTAAAGCCGCACTTAGAAGCAGTATTTACAATCAGTAATACCTTTCCTTTATAGTCTGCCAAAGCAACTTCTTCGCCTTTGGCATCGTGAACACTAAAGTCATATATTTGCATATAAACCTCCGAATAGTTTGCACACAAACTATAGTTCAAAATCAAAATCATTGCAAATATTTTGTGCACAAAATATAATAGGTGCACTAGGGAGTTATATGGGATTTGAACAATTAAAATTAGACAAACAAGTTTGCCACCGCCTCTACATAGCATCAAACGGTATTACGCGGCTTTATCGACCAATGCTTGAAGAGCTAGGACTCACCTACCCTCAATACATTATTATGATGGCCTTGTGGGAGAAGGATAAGACTACGGTTCAACAACTTCAAAAATGCACCAAGATTGATGGAGGAAGCCTTACTCAAATTCTTAAAAAGCTTTGCTCCAAGAGCTATATTTCGCTAGATCCAATCAAAGAAGACCGCAGAGTCAAAATGGTAACCCTAACCAACGAAGGCAGAGCACTAGAAGAAAAGGCCTCTTCAGTTCCAGAGAAAATGTATTGTAAATTCGATGGGCTTGACCCCCAAGACCTGGAAGACCTTAAGAGAATTCTAGACAGAATTAACTCCGAAATGGAATAGCCTCTAATTCATAACCTCATTTAAAACATACAAATGAGTAGTCTCGACCTAGGCCGAGACTATTATCAAGACTAGTATCCTGCTGCGCAAAAGTAGACGTCGCCATCAAAATCTTCATAGAGTTTTTTAAACACCACACCGTCTTCTGTTTCAACTTTCTTGAAATACATATATGCACCGTTACCTCCACCAACACCAATATCTACAAGGTAAAGCTGCTCTGGGCCAGAGGACAGATCGTAACTAATATCGTAAATACTGATATAATCAACATCTGAAACAAGGTCTCTAACGGTCTTATTCTCTCCTAGGTGGATACTCTCTGATTCAAATCTAGCTACTTTAACTAAATCTTGAATTAGCTTTGGCTGGGAATTATAAGTAGCAACGTATTCATCAACTTCTTCTTCATTCATAGCAAATTGAAAGTCAAAGAATAGGTGTTCATTCTCAGTGACTTTAACGTTTCCATAAGGTCCATCAAGTTCACACGCTACTGCAGGAATTAAAGATGCAAAAAAGAAAATTAATGCTGTTTTCATGTATATCTCCTAGTTGTTTTAGAGTTGTCCTTCAAACACTCCATATTTTTCACTCGCTCCGAGTTTTTTCTTTGTAGATTCATAGCTCTGGTTACCTTCCAGCAGGTCAAAATAAAGATTTACCTTCTGTGCCAATTGTTCAGGCGACTCATAAAGGGCCTCAAGTCTTAAAGATCCAACACCGGCCCCATTCAGCTCACTAAGCATAAATCCAGCTGATTGAGGCGTGGCCCTAAAGAAGGTGTTTCTACATTCTTGGTCCGCTTTTAGGTAGTGGTACTGGCCATACACATCCTTAAGCTCTACCTTGTGCTTTTCACAAGGCTTGCCACAATCTTTAAAGCTTGAGCCTTTACTTAAGAAGGCAGCAAACACACAATGCTCCATATGAAACTCTGGCATGTACTGATGCATAACCACTTCGAGCTTTGAGGCATCAACCTTATTCATAAGATCTTTAAGTTGTGCTTGATTCAAATCAAAGCTTGCTGCAATAGATGTTACGTTTTTATTAAGAAGGTAATTAAAGCTTAGATGATTAGTAACATTCAGAGAGAAGTCGGCCTTGAGCTCAATTCCCTTGTCTTGAAGGTACGCAAGAGCACCAAGATTTCGAACAAGAATAAAGTCAGGACTTTGCCTAACGATCATATTTAAATTGTAATATTCTTTCGGTTTATGAATTCTGGTAGTAGCGATTCCCGCCTTTATGCCCTTTTCCTTGAGAAGAGCTATAGAGTCCTTATAGTCCTTTCCAAACTCATAGTCTAAAACGACAGATTGAAGTTTTGTGATATCGACACTATTTAAAGCATCTAGTTGTTCAATGCTTCGAACTAGAACAACGAGTTTGTTCTCGCTGATCGTTTCAGAACCTTTAATTGATGAATCAAGCAACTCCCTGGCCTCTGAAAGACAAATACTTCTTTCTTTCCTATTTATTCTTACGGCCACCATTGCATCTGTCATGGACCTTCTTAAGGACTTCATTTCTTTTTGTGAGAAGTAGAAGGCTTCACGAGATTTAAAAGTAAAACTATCTAAATAAAAGCAGCTTCGTCCAAGTTTGCTCAACTCTTCTTTTATGTGCTCCCCGGTTGTTTCTCTCTTCAAAGGTCTTTCAACCTTATCTGAATCAACAGTAACTGTGTTTACTCCATCTGTGGCCTGGAGAATAACTTCATTCCCCTTGACCTCCACGTTGACCTGTATGGGAATTCTTTTAAATTGATTCTGGTCTTTATAAGACTTTGAAAGTCTTTCTTCAACTTTTGGATCGCTGTTAAGACTCGCCTTCATGCCTTTTTTTACTTTATAAAGTTCAGCGGCCTTAACCATGGAGACTTCAATAATATTTTTTCTTCTAGATAAAACTTTAAAGATTCTGCCACCTGCAGAATCGCCATTGCCAACAAACAATAGCCCTTGGCCTGCGCTGAGTTCAATATCAGTTTGAATCGTGATCACTTGAGCTTTGACTTGAATAACTTCTCCCAGCTCAATTCCTCTATGTGATGAGAAATCTCCAGGTACCAATTTCTGATGTTCAACCCCATGAAGCCAACCGGAATAGAAACCTCTCGAATAGGTTAAAGATAACTCGCTTGGGTCATATTCTTTACCAAGCAACTTCGATGAATAGCTTTTCGCGGCTGCCGCAACGTATTCTGGGGTCTTAAGTCGTCCCTCTATCTTTAGGGAGTCAACACCCATATCGGCAAGTTCTTTTGCCTCCTCTATTCCACAAAGATCTTGAGGAGAAACAAGGTACTTCTTATCACCAAGATCTTTTCTCTCCCCGTCAACAAACATTTCATAGCCAAGTCTGCAGGACTGAGCACACTGACCTCTATTAGCACTCCTGCCCCCGATACTCTCAGAGGTAAAACACTGGCCTGAGTATGCAACACACAATGCGCCATGAACAAAGACCTCAAGCTCTTTATCAGTATTCTCTCTAATAAGTTTTATTTCTGAGAGGGAGTTTTCCCTTCCTAGAACAAAGCGCTTAATCCCCAAATCATCCAAAAGGCCAATACCTTCATAACTAGTCATCGTCATTTGAGTTGAAGCGTGCACAGGCTGATCAGGAGCAAGCGTTCTTATTAGTCTTGCAAGGCCCAGGTCCTGTACAATAAATGCATCTGGTTTTAAGGGAAGATAGTCCAAAAGTTTTTGAAGTGCTTTTTCAAGCTCGTTTTCAAAAATGACAACATTAAAAGCAAGGTTAACCCTTACCCCATATAAATGGCAGAGATCAATAATCTCCTTTGCCCGTTCAATATCTAGCATTTCGCTTCGGCCGCGAGCATTAAAACCACTCACGCCCATATAAATAGCATCCGCTCCATTATGAATGGCCGCAAGACACATATCTATATTTCCAACGGGTAAAAGTAATTCTGTCTTCGAAGTCATGAAGCACTAGCTATCAAATTTAAATTTTGATGAGTAGAAATTTTTAGAAACTTCTTTGGGATTGTAACTTTTTCACACGAAAATCACAACGCACAGCAATACAGGTAATCGATTTTAATCCTAATCTACACCTAGGCTCTGTGCCATTCATTTAGGGTTACTAATTGAGCTCAAAAAGTTACTATTTATCTATGTATAAATTGAGACCGTACCAACAAGAGGCAGTGGACCTCACAATTAACCATTTCAAAAGAACAAAGGATCCAGCAGTCATCACTCTTCCCACTGGTGCTGGAAAGAGCCTTGTTATTGCCGAACTTGCGAAAATGGCACAAGGACGTGTTTTAGTACTTGCGCATGTAAAAGAGCTAGTTGAGCAAAACTATGAAAAGTATATATCTTACGGACTTCAAGCAGGTATCTATTCCGCTGGTCTAGGAAGAAAAGACGAAGATACCAAGGCAATATTTGGAAGTGTTCAATCTGTGGCCAATGCAAGCGATGATTTTTTTGAAGGCTACACCCTGTGTGTTATCGACGAGTGCCACCGTGTTGCGAATGAAGGCGAGACACAATACCAAAAGGTAATAGAAAAGCTCGGATCTAAAAATCCAGAACTATGTGTCTTGGGGCTTACTGCAACACCGTACAGATTAGGTCTTGGATGGATTTATGAATACTCCCATAGTGGAGAACTTAGAAGCAATAAGCCACGCTTTTTCAAGCATTGCATCTATGAGTTGCCACTTACCTACATGATAGAAAATAAATATCTTACAACTCCTATTAAAGTCGATACGCCTGTTACATCTTACGACTTTTCAGAGCTCACTGAAAAAGGAAGGATGTATACACTTGCAGAAGTCGAAGAACTACTTAAAGAGCAAAAAAGACTTACGCCACTAATTATTAAAAACATCATAAACATAACCGAACTTTATAAGAGACAAGGAGTGATGATATTTAGCTCCACCATCCGCCATGCTAGAGAAATTCTCTCCTATCTTCCCCAAGGTGATGCAAGATTAGTTATCGGAGATACAGACTCAAAGGATCGCGACAGAATAATAAATGACTTTAAGGAGAAGAAGTTTAAATATCTTGTAAATGTATCTGTTCTTACCACAGGGTTTGATGCTCCACACGTTGATGTGGTGGCAATTCTTCGTCCAACCGAATCTGTAAGTCTCTATCAACAAATTATAGGCAGAGGACTAAGGCTTGATCCAGGTAAAAAAGATTGCATTATTTTAGACTATACAGGAATGGGCCATAACATTTATGCTCCAACGATTAGAGAGAGAAGACCAAACAAAGAAAGTGTGGAAGTTGAAGTTCCCTGTCCTCAATGCGGGCATAAAAACATCTTTTGGGGTACCGTAAATATTGATGGTGAAGTTCTTGAACACTCTGGCAGAAAGTGCAACGGGGCTGGCCTGGACTTAGACACTATGAGGCCAACTCCTTGCGGTTATAGGTTTAGATTTAAGCTGTGCCACTCTTGTGGAGAACAAAATGATGTGTCAGCATCGGAGTGCGACTCTTGCAATACAAACCTTCTTGATGGTGACTCTAAAATAAAACAGGCAAAACTTTCCAAGAAGATGCATGTTCTTAGACCAGAGCACATAGAATTTATTGAGAGGGAAGATAAAAACTTTAGGCCCTTTTTAGAGATAAAGTACTACGATTGCAACGCTGAACATGTAAGCGAGTATCATTTTTTTAATAACGAATCCGACTTTAAAAGATTCAACATCAACTTTCTTCGATTTCACTTAAAAAGACCTGAACTGGAATTGGAAGTTACTCAGATCAGTGAAGTCCTAAGGATGCAGCCGCTTTTTAGAAGCCCAAGTTTTGTAATCGCCAGAAAGCAAGATAAATTTTGGAAAGTTACAGAAAAAATTTTCTCGGAAGAGCTTTCCTCTCGCTATTTAAGTGCCCAGCACTAATCAATCTAAACAAGTTGCATTAAATTGATTAAGGTCTTACCATTTATATATGAAGCTGGTTTTCGCTATCCTACTCTTTGTTTTGAACTCTTATGCCAAAAAACAATTTAATGTTGGGGTATTGTACTGGTCCATGAACATTGAAGGCCAAGTTGCCATGAGACATGGGCTTGAGTCCCAAGCAGCATTATTAAATAAAAGCGCCAAAAGTTCTGGAGCTTCCACTATCAAAATAATTCCGTTAGTAGCTGGGGACGGCGAAGAAGGCATAAAAAATCAAGTTCAGCAGTTTGAAACATTGGTCACTCAAAGGGTTGATTTAATAATTGTACAGCCAACAGACAATGCTGCCTTATCAGGTGCACTAAAGAAGGCAAATAAAGCAAAGATACCTGTAATCGCCTATGATCAATATATAATTGGTGGAAAGCTGGACTCTTTCATAACCTCCAATAACTATCAAGCAGGACACATGGCCGGTGAATACCTGGCGAAAAAATTTAAGAGTGGAAGGAAGATAAAGCTTGTTTTGGTTCAATACCCAAAAGTATCCTCCACCATCGATAGGGTCGACGGTTTATTTGATGCGCTAAAAAAACATAAACGCTCCTACGAGATCATCACCACCTACGAGGCAGTAGAACCTAAAGCAGGAAGAGAGGTCGGACAAAAAATCCTAAATTCTTTTCCCAAGAAGGGTTCAATTGATGCTATTTTCACAATAAACGACGGTGGCGGACTCTCTGTTGTTGAAGAACTAGTCAAGGCCGGCAGAAGAGAAATTATTCACGCAACAGTGGACGGCGACCCAAACTCTATTGAAAATATAAAAGCAGGAAATCTAACTGTTATTAATAGTGCTCAGTTTTGTGCTGAGCTTGGCAGGCAGGCCATAATCCAGGGATACGATCTTCTTAACAAAAAAGAAA
>PBFR01000034.1 GCA_002718735.1 Halobacteriovoraceae bacterium
GGTTTGGTAGTTACATAATTATGAAACATCGGGGCATCTTCTGGCAAAAGTCACAATCTTTCGTACCAATTTCGGTGTCATTATTTATGAATCAATTCGTCTTACCACACAACAGAATTCGTTAAAACTGTTTAAAGTTTTAACACCCGTTTAAAGTCTTTACGCTTTAATAAGGTTATGAGTGAGCTGTAGACCAATTTACTTGGAATACTATTTGCAAAACACTGATTATAAGGAATCTTACCATGAAGAAACTGTTAGCCCTCATTATATTAGTAAGCTCAATCGGTGCATATGCTGATTTAAGGCTGTTTGATCTTCTTCGGGACGGGGCGCATAGCTACTTTATTCACCACAGGTGTAGGCAGTTCTTTTTAGACGAAGACAATAGAAAGCTCTTAGTCAATCAAGCCCTTAAAGAAACCACCAGTACCTTAGAAGAACTTGGCTTTGACAAATACTATTTCCACTACACCAACAACACATATCCTAAAAATTTAATCGAAAGAAAAGGTGTTGCTGGATTTGAGGATATTTTAAAGTATCAAATGACTCACTTCAGGGCACTCGATAACGCATCCGGGGTAGGTCTATATGTTGCTGCGAATCCATTTAGCTCTGTAACCTACGGTAACAACCAAATAATGCTCACAATCGATCAATCGGCAAGAGTGTTTAATGATTACAACTATTCTAGTAAAAAAGCCCTCCACAATGCCATTTACGAAGTGAATAGACAAAGAAAGGGATTTGAGAGTTGTGACAGACAACTTCAGCAATCATTAATATGGGATGAAAATGGTATTGATCTAGTCTACTACTCCTCTAAAGACGAATGGTTTGTCATATTTAATGAGGATATTATTGAAGATACTGAGATCACCTACATCGGTACATCATGGCGTAATAGTGTTCTTAGCAAGATGAAGGAAAAACAAAATATTGCTCCCTTATTTGAAAGCTCCTTTGAATTTGGCACTAAAGGAAGATATATTTACCTTTTGGGCTACAATGGTTATCAGCTAGATGAATTACTTGAGCAAAGCCTGGGTTCCATAAATTTAAAAGGAAATGAGAAGCTCTACTTAGCGATGTTAGAGAGATTCGAGGCTTCGGGTTATAAGGAAGCGGTGGAAAAAATCAGATACGTTTATAAAGACATCGATTCCGTCCTTTTAAATGAAAGGTTGGAGCATAGTGATAATGCTGAGGTTCGTGAGCAATACTTAGAAATATTGTTATCAGGCACAATCGCCACAAATAAGAAGACCCTAGTAGATAATCTAATTTTACTTAGCAGTAGTAACTACATAACAAATGAAGACCTAATTAAAGTGGCACAAGAAAACTCTGCTATGGATCTACTATCCAAAGAATACTATTTATTTTACTTCAATAAGAAGTTAAAATCCAAGTTAATCATAGAGTTTTTAAACAGTGACCAGGGGTTCTTTGAGAGTTATTCGCCTTCACAGAAAAACGATTTAATTTTTAATTATCTCATAGAGGGTGACCCTTCATTGATGCCACAATTTGTGGGAAGACTTCAAGAACTAGGAGTCGACTTGGAGGAGTGGTATACAATTACAAGTAAAGCTAGATATCCAAGAGACAATGATTCTATTTTTTTGGCAGAGGTAATTAAACTTCGTCCCGAACTAGCGACACCTTCATATGAGGATGAGAACAGCTTCAATTTTTTCTATGAATCATTTCACAAAGACGGTCATGCAGCTTCCTTACTTTCAGCTCCATTCGTACTAAATGATCAAGAACTGATCGAAAAATTAATGGCCTATGTAGCTGAAGACTATCCTAAGATCACCGGCCATATCGAACCCTTTATGGCCTACTATCTGGAAAATGACAGGCCTGAGTTTATGGAGTCGCATATCAAAACTATCCTATGTGAAAAGATCGACGGATACAAAGGTTTAAGACAATGGTATAAAGCCGCACAAGAAGACGAAGAAAGATCTGCTAGAAAAGACATTTGGATTGAAAAATGTGACGTAAGTTGGCCTTATCTTTGGTAGGTTAAAATATCTGAACAGGGTCGACATCAATTTTATAGCTCACATTTGATATGGACTTATAGTTTTGTTCAAAGGTGTTAAGTAGATTGTGAAGCTGGTTTACATTCTCAGTCTTAAGCATGATGGCCCATGTGAATTGGTTTGCCTTCTTCTCAATTGTAAGAGGACTTGGGCCCATTAGGCGCACCTCGGGAAAATTAGTTGCAATAACCTTCTGAAGATTATTGGCCACCTCGCCTATCGTTTTAACGACACGATCTCTAAATCTAGAACTAAAATACAAAATGGTCATCTTCGAATAAGGTGGGCAGAAGCAAATTTGTCTGAGCATCAATTCGTCTTTATAGAATCCATCAAAGGAATTTTCGCGAATAAAATGGAATACATTGTGCTCAGGAGTCATGGTTTGAACTAGCACTTCACTATCTGGATTATACCTTCCGGCCCTCCCAGCGACCTGCTTTGCTAATTGGTACATCCTCTCAGTTGATCTAAAGTCGGAGAAGTTAAGCATGGAGTCCACTCCCAGCATGACGACTAGATTAACCTTTTCAAAATTATGCCCCTTTGCAAGCATTTGGGTTCCAACAAATATATCAATTTCTTTACTATGAAATCTATCCAGTTTATCGTTCAGGTCCTTTAAAGTGCTAATCTCATCTCGATCAAAACGTTCCGTCCTGTACTCAGGAAGCTGCTTTTTTAGTACACTTTCCACTTTTTCAGTACCAAAGCCTTTATTGAGTAAAGATATCGATCCACAATCTGGACATTTCTCCGGAAGGGGCTGCTTGTATTCGCAGTGAGCACAACTTAAAAGATTTCTTCGTTTAAAATATCTAAGGTTGTTTTCACACCCACATTTTTCATTCATAAACTGGTGCCCGCAAGAGCGGCATTGCACGTAATGGGAATAACCAAGCTTGTTTATGAAAATCAAAACCTGCTCCCCCATCTCAAGTCTTTTTCGAATGGCCGCTAGGGTTTCAGGCATTAGAGGATATGCAGGGTCGTTTTCTTTAAACTGGTTTTTAGCATCAAGAAGGCGGAGCTTGGGAAAATGTCCCTCACCAACCCTATTTTTTAATGTGTAGTAGTTGCGACCGCCTGCTCCTTTGGAGAAAAGGTGATAGTTCTCCATTGTAGGTGTGGCACTTCCCAGTACAACTGTGGCATTAGATAGCTGCGCCTTTTTTATGGCCACATCTCGGCCGTTGTACGGGCACCTGTCATTTTGTTTAAAGGAGTTGTCATGCTCCTCATCTACAACCACCAACCCAAGGTTTTGTATTGGAAGAAAGATTGAGCTTCTAACACCCATTACAAGTACAGGTTCTTTGGACTCTTTTAAAGCTTTCCAAATATTGTATTTTTCAGAAGGTGTGACTCCACTATGGTAAGAGAAAACTTTATGACCTAGATAGGCCTGAAACATTTTTACAAACTGTGGGGTAAGATTAATCTCAGGAAGAAGAAATTGAGCGGATCTTCCACTCTCCAATACTTTTTTTATAAGATAAAGATATACTAAAGATTTTCCAGAACCTGTAACCCCGTGAATATAATGTTGAGAAAAACCGGAGTCCAAACCGCTTTCAATCGCGTCATAGACCTCTTTTTGATCAGGACTTAAATCGAAAGGCAGATCCTTTCCATCGCCATCTTCAAACTTTGGTTTCTTTGGTCTTTTTAAAATCTTTGGGAGACTGTCAAAAATAAGTTTGCCCAAAGAGTAGTGATAATACTTGGACATCCACTTATAAATTTCAAGCTCACTTTGATCAAGAGAAAAAGAGCCTTCAATTTTCCCCTCGAGCTCTTTAACCTTTGAATTATCAACGTCGTCTATTTGCTCGGGAGAGCTGACACCCATTACAACGCCTTGGCTCTTACGTTTCCCTAGTGGCACATTTACCAAGTCGCCAATTAAAAGCTCTTCGCTTGATTTATAAGTTAATTCACTATTTATTTTTGGAAAGTTTACAGCAACTTGATAGTAACTACTCATCTAATACTTTTGGCAACTCACTATATTGGTTTGGCATGAGGTCTTTAAATTTAACCTTCTCCAAAATTTCGTCTTTATTAGCAATATAAATATCAAGCTCTGGTGAGCAGAATTCAGACATCACCTGAAGACATACTCCACAAGGATACAGGGCCGGTTTTGTGTTAGAGCAAACAACCACAAACTCCAGTTCAGGTTTACCGCCCAAACCAGTCACCATCCCGGAAACAGCGCTTCTTTCAGCACACACACTTGCTCCATTAACAACGACTTCGACATTTGCGCCATAGAACAACTCGTCTGAGCCCTTGGCCTTCATTGCCGCCCCCACTTTTACCTTGGAATAGTCGGCATATGCGTTCTCTCTGGCCTTTTGGGCCAATTTAAAGGCTTTTTGTACAATATCGCTAACGGGCTCTTTCATTAAATCTCCAGGAATTACTACAGGTCTGAGTGCACCACTCTGCCTTCTAATAAAGTAAGTTTAGCGCGGCCGAACAGTTTTAGGCCAATAAAGGGCGAATTTTTAGACTTGGAGGCAAATTGGCTAGGATCAACGGTATATTCACTATCCAGATCAAACAATGCTAGATCCGCAACCTCTCCCTCTTCAAGCCTTCCATGAGGCAGGTTGAAAAGCTCTGCAGCTTTAAGGCTCATGAGTTCAATACAACGACTTAAGGTGATCTTCCCTGTTTTAACAAACTCTGTATAGATCAATGGAAAAGCTGTCTCTAATCCAATAATTCCAAATGGCGCTTTTTCTATGTGTTGTTCTTTTTCATGCGGAGCATGAGGGGCGTGATCTGTAGCGATAGCGTCAATTGTGCCATCAACAAGTGCTTCAACACATGCATCTCTATCTTCTTTTGATCTAAGCGGTGGGTTCATTTTCCAATTTGCATCAAGGCTGCCGTCCCCTTTTTCTGGGATATCCTCATCACACAGCAAAAGATGGTGAGGTGAAACCTCAGCAGTAACATTTATACCTTTTTTCTTTGCTTCTCTAACAAACTCAATTGAGCGCTTAGTAGAGATGTGAAGCACATGGTAGTGTGCGCCAGTTTTTTCCGCATACTCGCAACCTCTTCTCACGTGTTCGGACTCTGAGTTTGAATCGATCCCTTTAACGCCATACTTTTCGCTTACTTTTCCTTTGTGAATAGCTCCCCCCAGGGAGAGGGACTCATCTTCGCTATGATCAAGAATAGGAAGACGAACTTCCCTAGCAAGTTTCATTGCCTCCATAAATACTTCATCTCTTTGAACACCCTTACCGTCATCGGTAATGGCGACAGCTCCAGATTCTTTCAACTCAGAAAAGTTTGTTAATTTTTCGCCTTTAAGACTATGTGACAACGCTCCGGTTGGGTAGACACGGCAAAGTCCCACTTCTTTTTGCTTATCCCACATGGCCTTAACCACTTCAGGACTGTCTGCCGTTGGCGAGGTGTTAGGCATCGAAACAACTGCGGTAAATCCCCCTCGAGCGGCAGTCTTGCTTCCAGACTCAATATCTTCCTTATTCTCCATCCCAGGTTCTCTGAAATGAACTTGAGGATCAACCAATCCAGGTGAGAGAAACATCCCATTTGCCTCTATGACCTCACCTTCATAACCCTCAATAGGATTTTGTGACAATTCTTTAACTCTTCCGCCATCAATCAGACAATCCACCTGATACAGTTTGTTTTTTTCATCAAGACCTAGGAATGCACCCAAAGTTTTGGCATTTCGAATAAGTGTCATAGAGTCGTCCTTTACAAGAGTTTCTTTAAATATTTTCCAGTAAGTGATTTTTTATTCTTGGCGACTTCTTCAGGGGTGCCTTGAGCGACTATTTGCCCGCCACCTTTTCCACCTTCAGGACCGAGATCCAAGATATAGTCAGCGCTTTTAATGACATCCAGATTGTGTTCAATCACAACCACACTATGGCCTTTCTCAACAAGCTTATTCATGGCATTTAAAAGAACCTGTATGTCTTGGAAGTGAAGTCCAGTGGTAGGCTCATCAAGTATGTAGAGGCACTTGCCTCGGGTGGCCTTGCTTAACTCCCTGGAAAGCTTCATTCTTTGTGCCTCTCCACCAGAGAGTGTTGTGGATGACTGACCAAGCTTTATGTAGCCAAGTCCTATTTCGTCCAGAACCTTTAACGCCCTATGAATCTTTTTATGATTGTGGAAAAAGTCTTTTGCTTCTTCAATGGTCATGTCGAGAACATCAGCGATGTTTTTACCACGATACTCAATATTAAGTGTTTCTTGGTTGTATCTTTTTCCAGAACATTCCGCACATGTCACGTAAACATCTGGCAAGAAGTTCATTTCTACTTTAATAACACCATTGCCCTCGCAGGTCTCACACCTGCCGCCTTTCACATTAAAGCTAAACCTTCCGTTCTTATAGCCCCTAACCTTTGCTTCATTGGTGTTTGCAAAAAGGTTTCTTATGCTGTCAAAAAGTTTAGTGTACGTTGCAGGGTTGGATTTTGGAGTACGTCCAATTGGCGATTGATCTATCTCGAGAATTTGGTCAACATTTTCTACTCCAGAAATGGATTTGAAATACTCTTTCGATCTAACATGCTTGCCAAAGAAGTTCTTTACTCCAGGTGCCAATGCTTTATGAACAAGAGTAGATTTCCCTGAGCCACTTACGCCACTTACAATAACCAGTCCTTCCAAGGGAATGCTTGCGTTAAGCCCTTCCAGATTATTTATTGAGACACCTTTAAGTTCAATAAACTTGTCAAGGTCTCTTCTTTCTTTAGGAACTTCAATTTTCTTTTTTCCACTTAAATACTGTGCTGTGATTGAATTCTTTTTAGAAAACTCTTTAGGGTCTCCCTTCGCGACGATTTCTCCCCCATGCACACCAGCTCCAGGACCGATATCAATAAGATAGTCTGAGGCCAACATTGTGTCCTCGTCATGCTCGACCACGATTACGGTGTTGCCAATATCTCTAAGGCTCTTGAGCGTTTCTATCAGTCGGTCATTATCTCTTTGATGAAGTCCAATACTAGGCTCATCAAGGACATATAAAACCCCACTTAATGCGGAACCTATTTGAGTAGCAAGTCTTATTCTTTGCGCTTCTCCACCGGAAAGAGTGTTTGCAGCTCTATTCAGAGTTAAATACGACAGTCCCACATCGTTAAGAAATTTCAGTCGATTATTAATTTCTTTAAGAAGTTTTTTAGCAATTATTGCTTTGGTACCTTTAAACTTTAGTTTTTTAAAGAATTCATAAGACTCATCAATGGCCATTTTGGAAATATCCATAATCCCATAATCTTTAACCTTCACGGCCCTGGCGTATTCATTGAGCCTTTGCCCGTCACACTTAGGGCACTCTTCAATATTCATGTATTCTTGAAGTTCGTTTCTTATTTTTTCAGAGCCTGTTTCATTATACTTTTTCTCAAGCCACGTCTCAATGCCTGGGAAGGCCTTTTTAAAAGTGTATTTAGAGTTCTCGGACTCGAAATTGTAAGTGTATTCTTTTGAGCTGCCTTCAAATATTGTTTTTCGTAATTTCTTAGGCCACTTTTTTAAAGGTAAGTCTTCATCGACTCCTTCGGCTTCTAATATGCATTTCACCATCTGATAATAGAACCCGCTTCGCTTGGCCATCGGGGCGATGGCCCCTTCGCTAAATGAAAGTGACTCGTCAACAATGTATTTATTTTTATCAAAGACTTTGGTTTCTCCAAGTCCATTACATTTGGAACAGGCACCTAATGGGGAGTTAAATGAGAACAGACGAGGTTCGAGTTCAGGGTAGCTCTTATTGCTTTTGTGACTATAAAAGTGCTCTGAATAGAATTCTTCCTCATCATCGGCCAATACAAAAATATTGCCCTCTCCAATTTTTAATGCCTGCTCGACGCTATCTGACAAGCGTCCCTTTATTCCGTCCTTTACAACAATTCTATCAATTACGACTTCAGCGTTGTTCTTTTTTGTTTTATGAAGCTTTACTGACTCATCAAGTGGAAGGATATCTCCATTTGCTCTAATTTTAGAAAAACCCATGGACATAAATTTTCCTAAAAGCTCTTTATGCTCACCTTTTTGATTAGATACGATCGGAGCAAGAATCTGAAGCTTAGTTTTAGGCTTCTTCTCTAAGAGCTTCTCTACAATTTGCTGTGCAGATTGGGCCTGAAGAAGCTCTCCGGATTCAGGACAATAAGCATCTCCTGCTCTGGCATAGAGCACTCTTAAATAATCGTAAACTTCAGTTATTGTTCCCACGGTGGATCGTGGGTTGTTGCCAGTAGATTTCTGATCAATCGCAATCGCTGGAGAAAGCCCTGTCACGCTTTCAACATCTGGCGGCTCCATTTGCCCCAAAAATTGTCTAGCGTAAGAGCTTAGTGACTCAATGTACCTTCTCTGACCCTCTGCATACAAAGTGTCAAAGGCCAAGGATGACTTTCCAGAGCCTGATGGTCCGGTAATAACGGTTAAAGTGTTTCTAGGTATATCCACTTCAACATTTTTCAAATTGTGGGCCTTAGCGCCTCTTATTGATATATGGTCCATGGAGATATCTTAACGAAATAATTAGACTTCATCTATAGAACTTTTTATAGTTTTCTTATGAAAACAATTATTATTCTTGCATTACTCGTTACTAACGCCATGGCCAACCTAGCTATTATTGAACAGCTTAGGGGTGAAGTTTACTTAGGTACTACCAAACTTAAAGAGAAGGCCCGAATCAAGCAATCGGGTGTTTTGAAGTCAGGAAATGGCTCTTTTGCAAAGATCCGTATTCCTCATATGTCCTCGACGATAGTTTTAGGCCCAAATTCAAAGCTAGAACTAAAGCTAAACCAAAAAAACGATCAATTAACTCTTACGGATGGGTTGGCCCGCTGGATTAGCAACTCTACCAAGCCTGCTTTAAAAGCTAAGAGATCAATTTCCACAGAATCTGCTGTTATGGGTGTTAGAGGCACCGATTTTTTACTAGTTGCAAACTCACTTCTAAAAGAAACAGAAATTGTTATGTTTGAAGGACTGGTTGACTTTAAAAATCGAGCAGACTCCAGTGATGCAAGACTTCTGAAAGAAAACCAGTGGGGTGGTCTCGGTGGACGCTTCGGTGGAGAAATTGGCAAGGTGCTCACCCTTCCTCCTCATATAATAGATGCGTTTAAGTCGAAGCTTCCAAAAGATCTTTAGTTATCCAGAACCACATTTGCTGTTGAGCGCATCAACAGCATTTTTTTTGCCGTGTGATAGGCGATCAGAAGGTTTAAGAACACGCTGTGCCTGTGGTTGATATAGATTAGATCATATTTCAATTTTTCTTTTGCGGGAGCATCATAGCCACAAGCAATTTGTGCGAGACCGGTGATACCTGGCTCAACATCATGCCTTCTTTCATAATTCTCTATCTCTCTTTCAAACACAAAAGTAAATTCAGGACGCTCAGGTCTAGGCCCGATGAATACCATCTCGCCTTTTAAAACGTTGATTAGTTGAGGCAGTTCATCAAGGTGAGATTTTCTAAGCAACTTTCCAAGCGGGGTAATTCTAGGATCCCCTTCCCAACTAAGTGTGTGTCCTGTGGATTCTTCAGCATTAACGACCATGGTTCTAAATTTCAGCACTTCAAACAAGTTCCCATTCTTACCTACACGAGTTTGCCTATATAACAGCGGCCCAGGCATAAATGCTTTAATTGCAAAAGCGACGGCCAGCATGAACGGAGAAAACAGAACTAAAAGAATAACAGCACAGATTCGATCAACTAGATGTAGCTCCCCGCCTCCCACTGCAAACTCATCAAAGTACCACTTAAGACCTGGATCGATCCACCTCGCATCGACATCACTTTCTATATTAAGTGCACTTGGGTTTCCTTGAATTGTTGAAGTCTTCATTGCCTAGTCTCCTTGATAGGCAACAGTTTTAGCTCATGAGTAAAATAGTGAACAGGGCCATAAATTAAACGTTGGGTTGACACAGAGAAGCAGTTCTTTATTTTAAATTAGAATAACTTTCACATCTACATGAACAAGCATATGTGCTCAAAAACGTGGTGACCTAATTATTAAAACTAAAAAATTATTAAGCATATCTCAAATTATTGGCACTGCCTAAAGACTGGACACTGATCACACTTTACTACGAAGCTAGGCTCCTAACCCACTGTTTTAATTAGGTTCACTTTGGCACCTGAATTGCTCCAATATAGTTATGGTCAGGACTAAACTTATATGAATAGAATTGTTTCAAAAACGAATGCAATTGCCTTTGCGGCAACTCTTCTCTTTGCTTTTTCAGCAAGAGCTGACCTTAATTTGTTTGACCTCATAAGAGACGGAAAGCATCAGTACAGCATAAATTATTATTGTAAGAGTTTTTTCAGTAAGGAGGAAAATAGAAAAAAATTGCATTCTCAAGCTTTCCAAGATGAAATTCAATCCCTCGAAGAGCTTGGCTTTGATCCTTACTACTTTCACTATACCAGGAGTCAAACAAAGGAAAAGCTTAAAACGTTTTCCATAATCGACGATGAAAGCATAAACCAAGAAAGCGGGTTTAAAGATATCCTTAAACATCAGATGACTTACTATGACGCCCTCTCAAATGCAGCTGGTACTGGTTATTATATCTCTGCAAATCCCTTTAGTTCTGCAAATTATGGAAACGAACAAATTTTATTAACAGTCAAACAAACCGCAAGGGTCTATGATACAACAGACAAAACGAAGAGAAAGATCTACGATTCAGAGATGAGCAGATTGTGGACAGTAACAAGTCTTAATGGGTGCCCTGCTAAACTAATAATGTCCCTCTTGATGGATGAAAACGGAGTTGACCTTTGGTATTATAATAAGAACTACCAGTGGTTTTCTGTTTTCAATGAAGACATATTTGAAGATAGCTCAATATTAAAGATTGGGTCAGAGTACAGGAGCTTAATTACAAAAAAAATGGCCGAAGAAGGAAAGTTAGCACCCCTATTTGATAGCGTATTAGAATTTGGTGCTAACGATTATTCTATCTTCCTATCGGAATTAACCCCTTACTTGGAGGGGCACTCAGGTAGTATTGTCGATGAAGCTTTAAAAATTATTCCTTTCAAAGGCAATGAACTAAAGTTTAGCAATATGTTAAAACTGATGGACAACCAAGCATTCCATGAAGATCTTTTAACTCTAAAGACACTAGACCCAAACTTCAATGATCACTTGTTAAATGTAAGTTTAGAAAATTCAAGCCAAGAGTTCAAACAAACTTACTTGGACCTATTGCTGTCAGGAAAGAAAGCTGGGGACAATGACATTCTACTTAAAAACCTAAGATTGTTATTAAGGTGGGAAGAGATAAATACAGGTGACTTCGTTAGCATCGCAAAAAGTAATTTTGACAGCTCTTATACGAAGGTATTCACAGAGTTCGACCAAGATTATTATCCTAAGGATTTGAGTGCTGTTTTAATACTTGAAGGTCTTAAAAGACCAGATTCTAGAGCTAAATTGATTTCACTAGGAAGCAGGTTAATCAAACATATTATGATAAATGTGGAACCATCAAAGATTCCAGCATATTTCAGTTTAATTGAGAAGGACTACGACCTTATTTATTTCTTCAATCATATAAAGAGGAATGCAGATTACTACAAAAGCTACAAGCATTGGAATCAATTTATAACTTCAATGTTTCTTTACAGACCTGAACTTTTAAATATGGAAAATGCAAGAATCTTTTCTCCAATCCAAGCTTTACTCCCAGATCAACTAAAAAGAACTTTGGCTTTTCTGCTAAATAACAAAGATAGCCACGATGAAGTTTGGGAATATTATTATAACTTAACAAAGAATAACCTTCATAATTTGGTAAATACACCAAAGCTTGCTCCTCTTCTAAGCTCAAATGAAAAGATAGAGCTATTCCATACAATTTTATCAAAGCATGGTCCTCGTTCTCAGCAGTACATTGACTTCCTAGCGAATGCGGATTTAATGGAACAAGAGTATGATCTTGTGATGGCCATGAAAGGTCTTTCAGAAGACCAAAGGTTATTTTACATTGAACGTTTTAAAGACAACCCTGCAACCTCAAAAAGATTTGCTAACATTCCAAACGAAGATTCAGTATGGAGCTTCTTTAATCCTAATGATAAAGCGTCTGAAGTGACTAGGGCAATTATAGACATATATGAATCAAAGCTGATTGCCAATGTCGACATATTTGAACAACATGCGGGAGCTGAGGCCTTAGCTATTCTATCTACTCCGGACAGGATTTTAAGAAATCTAGACGTCTTGAACAATGGACACAAGGTCCACTATATTGTCGATGCTTTGGAGAGAGAATATGAACCTTTCACCTATAAACAACTGTATGATTCAATTGAGTTCAACATTGCAACGGCCAGTAGTATAATGGAAGGTTTAATTAAAACCAACGTTGAAAGGTTTTCAGACTTTCATAAGCTTCTTTTAACTCGTCCTGAGATTCTAAGTAATTCGAGTCTTGAAACTTTTGATCGCTACCTTGATTATGTCATCAAAGGCAAGGTTGAAATTTTAAATGAATTGAAACTGAGTCTCAAAAACCTAACACTTGACTTTTTAAAAGCTAAAACAACGATTTTAAAGTTTGGCAACCTTGACCAAGAAATCGCGGATTCAATAATTGCTAAAAACCTTCAGCTGAGCAAGCTTTCGCAGGCCCAGATAGACGACCTCCATAGAGCGTATGAATTGAACTATGAAACCAATCAATACATAAGAGGCCCTTTATGGGATAGATATATTTCCGAACACTCCAACAACTTGGATTCCGCTGTAAAGGCCTTGCCATTGGATCACTTAGAAATCGAGCATTTGAGATCACTTATTAGTGACTACTTCGACACGGATGAGACTCACCTTCACTTGAAAGAAATTGTCGACTCCAAAGGAGACCAAGAAAACATTTATGCCCTAGCGGCAAAGCTAGGTGATGATCAACTCATGTCGCGCATTATCGAGTTTGTTTCACCTGAGTATCCTAATAACAAGGATTATATTCCTGCCTTTATGACCTACTACTTGAAGCATGACAGGCCAGAATTCATGGAAGATCATATAATTCAAAAACTCTGTGAGAAGATAGATGGATATAAAGGCCTTAGGGAGTGGTATAAGTCAGCAGTAGAAGATGACGAGGAGAACGCCCGCAAAGAAATTTGGATTGAAAAATGCGACGTCTCCTGGCCATACCTATGGTAAATTAATCTTTCTAAAGGTTATTTAATCAACTTAATGATTTTGCATCATCTCTAAATGCCAGTCTGTATAATGTGCTTCGGTATTGCCTTCCAATTGCCTCTTCGGCCTCTACATTTGAACTCATCATCAAATTAACTCGCCACTCTAAAATTTTTAAAGAACATAGCATTTTAAGATTTGAGTCCCCAGAGATTATCTCTTCACCTCCATCCACCTCAATAACTTGTGCATGCTCATCAAAGATCCTTAAAATTTCAGCACATTTTTTTGCTAATAGAATTCCTTCACTACCACCAGCAAACAAATAAGGTGATTTTAAATTTGCCTCTTTGAGATTTTGTACAAACCCAAGTGCAATTTCATAGGATGATATTTGCTGAGTAGACCCCTTAGATAAAGGTCTTCCTAAAAGACCATAAACGGGGTGACCATTAAATCTTCTAACTAGTCCCATATGAAGATAATCTCCATTAAATTCAGGAAATAAAATTATAGGTTTTTTATCTCCGTTGGGCCTAATATTTAAAATGCCATCGGTTTCAATGTGCGGTGGAACTTTTTCACGAGAACTTTTTTTATTTGCGTGATCTAGTTTACTTTTAGTTTTTGGGCTGGGTAGCCTCTTTCTATCGACTTTTAACGTTGGTGTTAGCGGAAAGGTATCCATAAAGATATAATGAGAAGGAATCATATATTGAGGTAATTTTCGCTTGGCAAAATCTCTTAAATCCATTTCTTTTGTATAGTCAGCAATTACGTATGCTACAAGCCTTTGATCTCCTGGACTATCTTCCCTTAATTGTACTACGACTTGCCTGACTCCTTCACACTCTTGCAATAATTCTGAAACTTCACCAAGCTCTACTCTATGCCCTCTAATTTTGACCTGAGAATCCTTTCTTCCAATATATTCTAGTAGACCTTCATGATTAAACCGGACCAAGTCCCCTGTTCTATACATCTTTCCATCTCCTAAGAATGGATCATTTAAAAAGAATTTATCTGTTAAATTCTTGTTTCTGCAAAAACCAATCGATACACCAGCTCCTCCAATGTAAAGTTCACCGATTGCCCCCATAGGCACCGGGTTTTGTTCCTTATTTAGAATATAAAAGCTCGTATTTTCAATTGGTGTACCTAGCGGAAACGGTCCATTTACATTGGTTACTTGATAGGCCGTACACCAAACCGTGGTCTCTGTTGGGCCATACATGTTCCATACTGAACCACAATAAGGAACTAATTTCTTTGCAAGGTCTTGAGGAAACGGTTCTGCGCCACAAAGTGCAACGATTCTCCTATTAAGGGTTAGACCAGCATTAAGTAGAAGCCTCCATGTAGCAGGTGTTGCCTGAATGAAGTTCACATCATGTTTTTCACAAATATTCTTTAGTGCCCTCCCATCTATACTGTCTTCCTTAGTTGAAAGAACGATAGAAGCACCTACAAGAAGTGGTAAGAATATTTCTAGAGTCGAAATATCAAAACATATTGTTGTATGGGCGAGCACTATATCATCCTCTTTCATACCAGGAGCTTTTTCCATCGAGTTCAGAAAATTTTTAACATTTGAATACGTTGCCTGAACCCCCTTAGGCCGCCCGGTACTTCCAGAGGTAAATATCACATACATGACAGCACTAACCGCTTTTTTAGGATCTTCAAGAGTAATTTCTGAATCAATGTTGAAGGTATTTATTTTCTTACAACCTGAAGAAGATACTTTTTTTTCGCCAAATTCATCACAGACAACAGCGACACAGTCAGTTTCAGAAATCATATATTTTAGACGCTCAACGGGAAAATATGGGTCAAGCGGGACATATGCCACATTAGCTAACATTGCTCCTAGCATAGCTGCAATCATGTCAGGGGATCGTTTCATGCAAATACCAATAAATTCGCCAGGCACGACACTATTGGCCTCCATACTCGCAGCAAAACACTTTGCACGACGAAACAGCTCATCATAACTGATGAGCTGATCCTTGAAATATATTGCAGTTTTATCGCCATACTCTAACCCTACCTGCAAAAGACTTTCAACAAGGTCCTCTTCAGGAGATTCAAAGACATAATCATTATTGACTTCGGATAGAACTCTCTCATGAGAAGTGGAGCGAAAATCATCCCACTTTTCACTTTTGTCCAATGCTACGAAGCGTAGAGCATCAAGATAGTACTGCCCCATTAGCTTTACAGTTTTAGGTGCAAAAAGATCAGTCCGATACTCCATAATAAGTTTAACGTCCTCATTACCAGGAAGGACATAGCAGTCAAAATCAGTATATAGAGAACCGCGATCGATATATAGGATTTCGTAATTTGAATCACCGAACAAAGAGAATTCAGTTTGGAAGTCTTGAAATGAAAAATGTGTTTGATAAAGTGGACTACGAGAGTTATCCCTCTTTATTGTACCTAATGCTAACATCTCTGAGTGGGGAATTTCTTGATTGTCCAAAGTGTTGGCAAAATCAAATTGTAGTTTCTTAAAAAAGCTTTCGAGATCCTTTTGTGCTTCACTTATGACGGGAACAGCATTGGCAAAACAACCTATTGATGAATATAACTCTTTAAAAGGTCTCCCCATAACGGGAACTCCTACAACGACCTCCTCTTGTCCTGAGTAATCCATTAATACTTTTTTATAAGTTCCAAGAAAAACTGTAAAGAGGCTAACTCCCAGTCTCTTTGACTTCCTCTTTAACCCTTCAAGAAGCTCCTTATCGACCATAAATCTTTCAACCGCCCCATCATACTTAATTGACGGTGGCCTAGGGTAATCGGTGGGTACCTCCAGAACTGGAAGACCTTTTTGAAGTTTATTTTTCCAAAACTCCCTATCTTCAATAAATTGTTTGGAATCTAAATATTCATTTTGCCATAAACAAAAATCTGTAAAGCGATACTCTTCTGGCACAAGTTCAATCCCTTCGTACGCTTTACTTAAAGAGTCAACGAAAACTTCAAAACTATATCCATCAAAAAATGCATGGTGGAACACCAACAATAGAATATGATCCTCGTCATTGAGTTTATACAACTTCACTGCCATAACGGGTGGTTTAGAAGTATCAAGTTTTTCCCTACAAACCAACTCCATGTCTTTATATGCAGCTTCCAGAGATCTTGGCTCATGGTATTGAATAAAGAGATTTCGCTTCACTTCATCCATACTTCTTAACACTTGAGTAGGACCTTTCTCAATTGTTGTTCTTAATGCCGGATGATTTTCTATTACCCTCAAGAAGGCTTCGTGAAGTTTTGTAGGCTCTATTTTTGCATTAATCCTAATCCCATATGGAAGATTGTGCATATTTGTGCCTGGATTAACCTCTTCCAAATACCATGCTTGCTTTTGGTGAGTACCCAACGGTGCTCTCTTCGTAATTTGCCCTTTATTTAACTCATGTGTGGGCAAATCACTTTTAAACCTTTCATTTAATAATAATGTAAAATCTGATAATACTGGTCTTTGGAGGAGATCCTTCAAGCTAAGACTAATCCCGGTTTGTTTCTTAATTTCATAGCAGACCTCCACTCCTAACAGGGAATGACCACCTATTGTGAAAAAGTTTGCATTATCGGGTACGCCATTTATGTTCAGTGCCTTTTCCCATACTTCTCTTACAATTTGAATATTTTCCACAAGTACTCCTTACAAAAGAATCAATAGTGCAATTGAGGTAACGATGGACGCAATTTGCCCAAGTCTTAAAAAGATTAAATCCGCAGTCGTAGTTTTTGAGGACTGTAGCAAGATAATATCGTTTGGAGCTATAGCAGGTATGGTATCCATCTCATTCAGGTCAAATTTAATTTTTCTTAAACCTTTATCTGTCGTTCTAATGACATAAGATTCACTGTAATCTAGGTTGTCTATGGCCCCTCCACTTTTACCAAGGTAATAGAACAAGTGCGCCCTATCCTGAAACAATGTTTTCCCTGGACTTCTTACACCACCCAAGACAGTTACTATAGGAAGGGTGCTTGTCATCTCGCTTTCATCAAGCTCGGTAATAAAAACCTTATCCCCTCCAGTCCAAGTGAAGACATTAGAATATTTACTATCCTGGTAATACTGATTTAGGCTTACTGAATAGTTTACACCCTGTT
Organism: Halobacteriovoraceae bacterium; assembly: GCA_002718735.1. The sequence continues at coordinate 17,408 of PBFR01000034.1, forward strand.
GTTTTATAGATGCTTTATAAAACTTTTTTTCCAAGTCTCCTCTCAACCCACCTGCCTTGTCGATTAGTTTGTCAATTCCCTCCTTCCGGGACAAGTAATAGCGGCCAGAGTCTTTGACGAATCCCCTAACCTCCACAAGGTAGTCTTTTCTTAGAAGTTTGAATTGGACATTCTCCACTCCTCGTTGGAAAAATTTTGAATACCTTTTTAAGACTTCATCCCTTACCTGCTTAAAGGTTAAACCTTCAGCTTGTACTACAACATTGTATGGTAGGCGAAGTTTTCCATTAAAGTCGACTCTAAACCTTCCTTTTAATTTTTCATCTGAAGGGTGATTTAAATAAAACAGAAAACCTGGTGAAACTTTATCCCTTAAGTTTTTGTGTTGAGGCACGTTTTTAAAATCAGTCACAAGTTTGCCGTTCTGTTTTTCAACAGGACTCTGTTCAAACTGATCATTATAAGTCTCATAGTTTGGAAGTTCATCTTTGCTGGCACAGGATACAAAAAGGGTTATTACTATCAAGCACACTAGAATTCTCATCACAATCCTCCACAATAAGGCCAAAAAAGGCACAATAGAAAAGACCTTGTTGCACAGTGATCATAGAAATTCCATAGTGTGAAATAAAAATGTCAGGTTTATCCAACAGGCCCCTATGTAATTCAAAGGTAAAGAGTTTTATAAGAAGTCATAGAGAACATCGGTTTGCTGAGGTTAAATTATGTTAAGAAAGTTAAAGTCTGGGCCTTGGCCAATGTTCATGCTGAGTAGTTTCTCTTCGGTGGCAAATCTCTACCTTCCCATATTTTTGGCAAGAACCCTCTCACCTGAGCAGATGGGTGTATACAAGATTTTCTTTTTATACCTTGGTGCAATACCTTTCTTGTTCTTGGCCGGAGGTCCATTAAACTCAGTTTATTACTGGGCAGGCAAACCTCAACAAGAAAGGGATCTATACCTTCAACAATGCTTTTTATTGGCCTTGTTGCTCTCGCTTGGAATAATGCTCATAGGGCTCCCACTAACAACCGAAATAGCAAACTTCACAAATCTTAAGGACACAAGTATATACTACCTTTTATTTGGTGCTTTTGTTGCGGTCTCATCGAGTTTTTATTCTGAGACCAAAGTTGCACTTGGTCATACAGTTAAAGGCCCTCTCTTTGACACCATTTTTGAATCCTTAAAGGTTCTTTGTTTTGTACTTTTGGCCATATATACTAAGGATATCCAAAATCTGTTTATCGGCTTCTGCGCAATCTTCGCAGTAAAATTCCTAATTTCGACGACCTTAAAGTTTAAGGGCGGACACGTAACACTACTTCCTAATAAAGTTAGATTAAAAGAAATTTGGTTGTATTGTTTGCCAATTTCTCTATCTGGGCTTGTAACCTTTGCAACGGACAAAATTGATCAGTTCGTTTTGTCTGCATATCTTGCAGCTGACCAGTTCGCATTTTACTCAATGGGGTGTCTAGTTGTGCCTCCTCTTTACTTAATTGAGATGAGTGTGAGTCGGGTCCTAATCCCCAAACTAGCTTCAACTGATCAAGGTGAATCTAGAAGCAAAAGAGAGTATTTCAAAACGGCAATTTCAGATACAGCGGTAATAATTATTCCAGCATTTTTTGGTCTTTGGATCTTCTCTGAGCAGATAGTGACATTGCTTTATACGGATAAATTTATTGAATCCGCTAAATTTTTGAAAGTATTTGCTTTTAGTTACTTAATTTTCTTAATGCCATACGACGCAATTCCAAGAGCAACAGGTAAAACAAAGGCAATATTCAATCTTGCTTTAATTTTTGGTATTCTATCAGTGAGCTTTGTTTCAATAGCGGCAATTAACTTTAGTGCAATCGAAGTATTGATTGTATCCCTAATATTTAAATTTTTCTCCCGGTTTGCCGGATTGATCTATTCCTCTCGAGTCATGAAGTGGAAAATTAAAGATATGATTCCTTGGCAACCATTATTTAAAATTACAATTACATGCATTTTTCTACATACACTTTGTAGCTCAACAAGGCACTTATTCAAAAGCGACATGACCTGGTTTTACTTCTGTGCTCCATCTTTTGCTATTTTATATTTTGTAATATTAGCTAGGAAGTTCAAACAAAAAGGTTAACGTTTAGGTTCCCATGTAGACTCAAGCTCAGAAAAAAAAGAGTGATAAATGGCACTCAGCGCAGCTGCATTTACAATAAAGAAATAATGGGCAAAACTAAATAATTTGTGCCGCACACCGGTTGTTTCCAAAAGGGAAGCACACAGGGCCATGATATAAAAAAGTAACTGAAGACTAAAGACAAGAAATACAAATGTGCTTTCTCTATAAAAAGCGACCTCTAACCAGCAACTTAAAAAAAGAAAAATTGCAATGATTGGAGCATACCAACGAAGTAATTTGTGACTAACCAACTGGAAACTCACAAATGGATATTTAAATGGGTTTAAAAGCTCTTTTGCAAAGTACAGGCCTGTTAGTCCCCCTCTCACAACCCGAACCCTCATATTCCATTCATCGCTACTTTTATCAGTTGTTTCCTCCATACAAATAGCTTCAGGTTCAAATACAACTCTTTTGCCTTTTTTTATAATCATAAGTGGTTCAGTGAAGTCCTCTATTACATTGGAAGGTAAGGGAGTATATAGCTCAGTTCTGAAGGCACTGGCACACCCGACAGAGCCTGTTAATGTCCCCGAGTATGTTTGTGCCTTTTTCAGTAGAGTTTCATATTTCCAGAATAGTTTTTGACCCGCACCTACTTGCGTTTTCATTTTATCTACATACTTTAAATGCCCAGTGACCATACCAACCTCAGGGTCGGCGAAATTTTGAACGAACTTTCTTAAAACTTTAGGATCATAAATGGTTGTTGCGTCAGAAAACACTACAATCTCAGACTTCACTTCTCTCATCGCTTGATTTCTGGCCTCAGTCTTACCGACTCGCCCCTCAACACGCATCAACTTCACCCTTTCACTTGGAAATGCACTTACAAGTGAGTCTGTATTATCACTACTTGAATCACTAACTACGACTACTTGAAGCTTTTCTTTTGGGTAATCAAGCTCCATACAGTTGTGAAGCTTAGCCTCAATGCTCTTTTCCTCATTATAGGCAGCAATCATCAGGGTTACAGTTGGAGAGATTTCTTTTTTATCGACTCTTTTGCGTCTTACAAATCCAATGAGAATGGCAAGGGCCATATAGCCAAAATATGTATAAATGATCAGACAAAAAAGAAAAACACTTACCTGTTCCATGCAAGCTCTCCTGTAAGTTCAGCCTCGGTCTGCTCTATAGATTTCCCTTCCTGCAGATAAGAAAAACCAATACTCAGTGCCGTAAGGATATATGGGTATAATAAATATGCGTGGGAGAGAAAGCTCGAAGCAACCCCGTATCCTACTAGGGCCACAAAATATTCAGGGTTTTTAAACCTTTGAGTCCAACTTCTTTTAATCGCAAATAACCAAAGGCCCAAATAAAATGAAAAACCGACAATACCATTTTCTGAGATAACTTGAACCCATGATGAGTGAGCAGTCATATGCTCTCCCTCGGAGCCTAGGTTTCCTCCTATCGCATAGTTTGGCAGATTTCTATTAAATCCCCAAAAACCAACACCTAAGACAGGGTTTCTAATACCCATATTGAGCCCGGCCTTCCAATAAATCATTCGATTGCTGGACGAGCCTTCTAGGTCCTGTTGGTTTCGATTCAATAAACTAAATGAACCAAATGCCATCCCAACTGACAACAAAAGTGCGAAAAGGATAGCTTTTTTACTTTTCACCTTAGTAAAAAAATATCCCCCGACTCCTATAAATAAGGCCAGGAGTGCACCTCTAGATTGAGTATTCCATATAAGATAAATAATTGGAGCACACAAGCCCAAGGAAGCGATGGTAGATAAAATCCTTGGTTTTAATGATTGAAATAGAAAAAAACAAAACGGAAGAGACAATACCAAAATTGCCGCAATATCATTAGAGTTCCCCAAAATTCCCACAGTTTCAAGCCTTTGGACTCCTTCACTTAAGAGTGTTTGTTGACTATTTATGTAAGTAGAATAAAAGCTTATTGTTCCAAGATCTAGGATTGCAAAAACTAGCGATAGCTTTGCTGGAAGTAGGTCTTCCTTTCTCTCAAAACAATTTTGAAGAAGTAGGAAAAGAATCACCCCTTTCAGGAAAATATCTTTAAATTTAACCATCGCCTCAATTTGATGAGAACTTATAAAGCCTGAAAAGAAACACCACATGGCAAATGCTAGCAAAAAGACAGTCCCCCAATTAAATCTAAGGTACAACTGGTTCTTAGCAAGCTTGTGAGCTGCCAACGAAAGTACACATAAATAAAAAATATCTTTAGGCATAGTCTGCATAAGGTCATTTTCAAACGTCTCCCAAGGTCGAGTCAGTAGGATAAATAAGAAAAAGCTTGCAGCATATTTAGGAGCTACAAGTGACATTGCACAAAGCAATCCAAATTGAACAGCAAACCATCCCCCCTCTCCTTGCCAAGATTCATAGAAGTTAAAACAGAGTCCCACACCTATAATGCCGATTATAGATGTATAAATGATCCTTTTATTTACTCCTATCCCAGTCTTTATTTTATTTAGATCTAAAACAACACTGAAACAAAACGAAAGTGCGAGCAGTCCGAAGAAAAACTGATGGGATTCAACAATGAATCTATGTAAGTCGTTCATTACTGTGTAAATGGCCTAAATTTGGACTTTCCTGCCTTTTGCTTTTCATCCTTATTGGACAATTGACTACTCCTAGCAACGAGGTATTAAACTCCTTAGCTTCCTTTTTCAGTAGTTCAATCCTACTTGGCGCGTATAATTCCTTTATGACAATATATAAAAAGGCAAAACTAACTCCCAACAAAAAGCCTAAAGACGCAAACAATCTTTTTTTAGGCCAAATTGGAGCAATTGGTAGTTGAGGTCTTTCGATCACGCCTATATAAGATGAAAGCGATTTTTTCTCTATATCCAAGGCCATGTTAAAGTCATGAAATTTTGTAAAAAACTTGCCGGTAAGTTGACCGTTGAGTTCCTTATTCATTGGCATCGCAACTGCGGCACTCTGCGCTTCTAATCCATCAAATTGGTTTTTGAATTCTTCTAACCAATTTGTGACTGTTTTCTTTCTTTGAAAAAGCTCCTTAAGCTTTGGATGACTCATATTATATTGTTTTTTTAGTGCAGCAATGTTGGTATTTATTTTTTTTAGTTCAGCACTTAACACTTCAGGAGACCTCGAAGCGAGGGCCTTATCAGATCCGTCAGTAATAATTTTTTGTGATGCATTTAGTGCTTGAAGTCTTTGAAGCATTATTTGTTTAACAACCTCGATAGTATCGATCCTATTGTTAATAAAATGCCCTTTAACTCTTTCCAGGGTGCTTTCAGCGATTTTCTTTGCTCTATAGGGATCAGAATCTTCAATTGAGACTCTGTAACTTTGACCGCCTGTAGAATAGTATTTAAATCTTAAACGCAGCATCTGTCTTTGTTTTGCAATTTCTTCTTGGGGCAGGCTTAAAGAGTAGAACTTATACTTTTGGGCAAGCTCATCCAAGTAATCATCATTAATGGCCTCTTTAACCATTGAGTCAATTGTAAATCTCATTTCGGGTATATTATAAACCCCGGGGACGATTTCAGAGATCAGAGGATTTTTAAAGTATTTGGAGTATATGTTTACTTCAAATTGAGATTTATAGGTCTTCGCCAAAAACTCTGTAAGACTAATGGAGAAGCTAAGAAATATGCCCACAATTAAAATAATTGAAACTTTGTATTTGAACAGCTTTCCAAGAATGTCTTTAACATTAACTTTATCATTACTCATGTTACACCTGATTCAAAATTAAACCTAAGACTGGTAAATTTGCGTCTTTAATAAGATCACTGACATAGCGTTTCTTATTATGACCTACAGAACGCTTGCTCCTAACGATTATGGCTGCATCGACGTTACCTTCATAAATTCGATTACTTTGAGGGTTTCTTTTAACTTCGTTTACAAAAAAGGTTAGTTCAGAATTTACAAGATGTTTCTTATTCTCTGAGAGATCTACGACTCTGACATCACGATCATAATACGTTCTTAAAAGATCTTTTAATTGATAAGCAACCTCCACATGGCCTTCGTTTGGATAGTCAGCAACAACAAGAATGTTTCGAGCATCAACTTGTCTAATTTGGAAATCAAGATTTTTTACAACTTCGGCTTCGGCCTTCGAATTAATCACTTAGGATTCCTTTTAAGTAAAACTCCCCCTCAAGTAGAGGAGGAGTTACACTGTTTAGTTAAATGGTTTAAAGTATGCTGGGTTAACCTCACCGTTCTGTGTGGAAAAGGTGGCTCCCTTCCAGATGACACCACTAGTTCCAGACCTGAATGCCAGAACCAGTTTAATCTTATCATTGTGAGTCAGTGAAATAATTCCCTTCTTAGGAAAAATTTTTCCTTGAAAGTCCAGTATGATTTGGCCATTATTGGAGACAAAACTTGCCGAATATGTATTGGCAGAGAAACTTTTTATGGAAAGCTCCCCTTCAACCCCTAAAATGGCTCCCTTCATAGTTCCAATGATATCGTTCTTTTCGATTACTCTTGGTGACTCCCCTTTAAGAAGATCTTGAACTGTAAACTTTCTCTCACCAATGAATGATACCTTTTGTCCTCTGGTTGTTTGTATAGTCCCCTGAATTTCACCTGAAGTTCTATCGAAATTAAATTGAAAACTGGAACTTGGACCATTTGTACTAAGGTTTGTACCAGAGACTTTGTTTCCAATAATAGTTGCATGGTTAAATGAGAATGCAGTTCTATTGATTTCGGAATTTAGAAAATGTACTGTCAAATTCTTTGAAGAGGTTGAATCCAAAACGACAATTCTATCAAACCCTAGCATTCTTCTATCAGTCTTATTAAGCCTGACCTCATAGACACCCTCATGGACGGGCTCTAATGCTACAAGTTTTACAGAAGCATCAGAAATCATACTGGCAGCAGCTCTTTGTATCCAAGGCTCATCACCTATTTTAGCGGAATAGTCCTTGGCCAAAGTTCCAAAAGAAATAATCTCCTCAAGTATTTCTACATCTTCAAGGGAAAAAATCATTTGGTGCCAATATTGAATGACCTCATACCTTTTTGTGGCACTGTCTAGCTGCATAAACAATTCAGCAATAGCTTCACCGTTCATCGCTGAATACTTTGCTAAATTTAGAATCGCATTATTTGCCAGAGTGCCAGCTTCTCTAGACACCCAATCCTCATCACCCATTTCGATTGAAATCGCCTGCAACTTTCTTCCAAAATCAATTAAATTCTTAAGAACCTTTACATCCTTCGTTTTTGCATGTTCTAAAACTAAATTGTTCGCGTAGTTATACCTTTGGTTCTGACTCATGTTCATTAGCTGATCTAGTGTTTCTTGGATATCACATATTGGAACATCACAAGCATCTGCTCCAGCTACAATTGGCGTAAAAGCAAGACTACTACCATGTGCTCCGAAAGAACCGATTATGGCCGCAGCAGCAACCGTTTTAATTACATTTAACATTCCATACTCCTTTGTTTACTTTGATATATTAAAATTTCTTTGGATTACTTCACCATTTTTAAAAAAGATGAGTGCTGTTCCTACAATTGGAAACTTAACTGAACGACCTAGTTTCACACTAAAATTATCTTGCGGATTAAATGACTTCAAATCCGAAATATCGTGGGAGTCAAAGCGATAAGTAACAGAGCTCACTGATTGAAAAGTGTTCTCAATCGGCAGCATCTGAAAATGGTTTCTTCTTTTGTGCTGATTAAGCTTAAACTCAAACTTTACCTGTGCTACATCCGATGAGGTAACATTACCCAATGCAATCCTTTCAAGGTCATCAAGTCTTTGAAGAGAGTCGTAGTGATATATGATCGTTTGGGCAAAGTCCCTTATATAAATAAGGTTTGCATCAATCAACTCGTTAACATTAATTCTATGGGCCTTAAAAAGTTCAAGCTGAGTCAACATAAAATCTCTTGATGTTTCCATAATGGACAGTTCTCGTGTCATTACATCAATTGAATTTCTTAGTCTTGAATCTTTGCTATACACTTCGTTCTGAATGTTCACTTCTAAGGCCTCTTTAGCGTAGATTGCTTGATTAAGCTTTGAGCCCGCGAGATGAACTCGTTGCAGATAGTCAAATCCTAACCCCGCAAAGCTCAAGATGGACCATTTTGTAGATCTCTTAGCATTGGATGCTGCGTAGATCATCTGCTGGGCCGCTTTCATTTCATGAGACCTGTTAAGGGCCGTTAAAACGAGTTCTTCTTTGTTCATTTGAAAATCATTTGAGGATAAAAATTTGTTGACCGGTTGAAACTTGATCATCTTGTCTCTATAACTCAATCCTAAAAGCATTTTCATTGACGCTTTAGACTCGTTTAAGTAACTCTCTAATTTAAGGAAGGCCTCCCTCTTTCTCAAAGAGCTGTACTCCAATTCATCAAGGTCTTGTTGAGTGGCAATTCCGGTTTGAACCTGAACCTTTAATGCTTGCATCAATTCTTCAAGCATAATAAGTTCATATCTGGCCAAATCAATAATTGCCTCTTCCTTTAATGTTTCATAATAAAGATTGGCAACTTCATTTTTAATATTCTCTCTTAATGCAGCCAACGTGTGTTTTTCTGCGTTTCTCAAGTTATGGGTTCTCTTAACGTTAAACCACTTACTAGGGATAGATGTAACCAATTCAGTGAGAATTAAGGGATTCCAAAAATCAGTCGCCTGAAGAACAAGAACCTCCCCAATACCGTAAGGAAAGTATGTTGCCCTGGCCTGTCCAATTTTTTGCTGTGCCTGATACAAGCGCTCGTAGGCAATTCTGACATCAACATTTTCTCCAGCAGCAAGCTCTTTAACTTTTTCAAGTGAATCAGCACCTTCCCTATTTTCTAAAATTTTATTTGTTAATTCCAATGCTCTAAGGTGTTCATCGCTGCCAATCGCACTTAGCGAGAAAACAAAGAGGAGAACAATTGTGCTAAACTTTTTCATACAAATACTCCTATTATAGATCCACGTTGGTCTCTAGCTTTACCACTTCACCAGAACTTAGAAGTATTGAAGCTGTGATAAGTTTTGAACCTTGACCACGCACCTTTGTGTAAAGGTAAAAGTTCCCATTTGTATTCAGAATTCTGTAATCGAAAATGTCACCACCATAAGCAACAGAAACGATTTGGTCTTTCAATTCTGGTGCGATTTCAAGATTTACGGATACTTTTGTTCTTCGTGCTCTTTTATCAACGTCAACAATCAAGGTGGACTCTTCAAAAGGAGTTGTGTCAAATTTTTCAACACTTGAATCACTACCAAGTAGTCGCTGAGTCTTGGCAAGCTGCATCCTTTGCTCCATTTGCATGGAAGTTAAGTTCCTGCTCTCTTCAAAGTACACTCTCTTTGCTCTTACAACTTCGTAGAAATCAGCAGCTCCGGCCTGGTGTAACTCAACTGATTGCTCCATGTCTTCTTTTGCATTATTCACAATTCTTTCTTGGATTTCCAAACGCTCTTCAATTAGGTCCATTTGCTCGTAAGATAAGGCAATCTGATTTTTGATTTTGTTTTGGATCTTTAGCTTCTTTAGCTCAATCTCTTGAACCCTAGATCTTTCAATCGCCAATGATGAAGGATAACCAAAACCGATACCAGAAAAGCTTAAAAATGACCACTTAGCACCACGAACCATATATCTAGCGCCTTCGGTCATAAAAGTGTGTGCAACTAACTCTGGTGATCGCTCAACACCTAAAGATATCGCCTGTTCAGTTGTTTCTGGCATTTCAAAATTAGAATCAGTAAGCTCCGCCAACTCAACCATATCTTTAGGAGAACGATTGAGCGCCATCATAATCCCCTCTTTTTGGATCGCCTTAGCACTTTCAAGCATGTACATTTGCTGTTGGTGTTTCATAAGATTTCTTTTATGAAAGAAAACATCTGACTCGGAACCAAGACCCATTTGAAGTCTTGTTTCGGCCATTGATAATGCTCTTTTAAGAAGAGTTTCTTCCTCGGCCATTGACTCAAGCAGCTTTTCTTGATGCTTCACACTTATAAAATAGAGAGTAAGATCTCTAAGAATGTTAAGTTTTATAGATTCACCTACAAAGCCCTCAGCGAGTGAGAGCTCTTTACTGGCCTGATAGTAAAACCAACTAGTCGGATTTGGAGAGATCGCATACAACAATGCATATGATGTATTCCAAAAAAACATTTGAGCAGTTAGGTTTGGTAGAAACTCACCCAAGCTATTTTTCACACTCCGCTGAGCTTGGTAGTACTTCTCATATTGAACCTTAATATCTAAATTTTCATTTAGAACCTCAGTTCGCAAATCTTGAAGGCTAAGTTTTTCTTTAGAGTAAGCGCTCAATGAGAACGTAAACATTAACGTTAACGGTAAAATATTTTTAAACACTAAAATCATGTAAATCTCCTATGGCTAAATGATATGATTTAAAAATCAATTTCGACCGGTATAACCTACAAACTCAGCAAAAAGAATTGGACGAATCTTCTCTCCAAAAAATCTAACAAAAGTTTACCAACCTGTTTTTTCGCCTACACAAAGAAAAGTCTGTAACAACCGATTAGATGCGGATTGAGGCATGTTTTGCCCGCTTAAGTTTTTCTAAAGGTCCAGCGTAATATCCCCTGAAGCGCGCGCACCTGCTTAAACACTTAAATAGTAGAGGTAATAATGCTAATAAAAAACTTAACGGCAATCCTGCTTTTAATTTTCTTGGCCACCGCATGTGATGATTCACAACTGCCGGACCCAGGACCAATTACAGACCCAATAGATAATGGAGATGACAATACACCGGACCCAGATCCAACACCGACACCGGACCCAGATCCAACACCGACACCGGACCCAGATCCAACACCGACACCGGATCCAGATCCAACACCGACACCGGATCCAGATCCAGTACCAACACCAGACCCAGACCCAGTACCAACACCGGATCCAGATCCAATACCAACACCGGATCCAGATCCAGTACCAACACCGGATCCAGATCCAAGTCCAACTACTAGTGTCTACACACCAAAGGGTGTAGGTGGCGGTGGTGCAATGAGTGGTGTAGCCATCAGTCCATACAGCAACACTTGGTTTGTCGGAACAGATATGGGTACACTTTTTAGAAGTGATGATAGAGGTAGAAATTGGGTTCCAGTAAATCATTTTGAAGCTGTATTCAATTCACACCTTCCTCACGCAGTCTCCCCAGGCTTCGCTTCAGACGGGAAAACAATTTTTCACGCTTCTGCGGGTCTCAACCCATCTAGAAGTCTTGATGGCGGAAAAACGTTCACAAAAATGAACATGGGACTTAATAACAATGAAAGAGTTATTTATTGGAAAGAGGACCATAAGGATGCGAATATTATTTTTGCAGGAACAAACACAGGTCTTTTAATTTCTAAAAATAAGGGTGCGAGCTGGAGCAGAACAGCTGCTCCAAGTGCAGAAGCAAAGGGAACCTTTATTGATCACAATGGTTCAACCACAACCGTTTACCACGCGACAGGTGACAAGATTGTTAAATCTACAAACTATGGTTCAAGCTTTACTAACCTGCACAACCCATCTCATGTGATAAGGATGTTCACAGGTGCAAGAGATTCCAATGGGGTTACTCTGGCCTACGGAGACGACAATGGTTCAAGTGCCTGCGTATGGGCAAATGCTTGGTTAGCTGAATGGGGACAAAACTCAATCAACGAAACTTATGCAAACTGTGGTTATGTTTGGGTGAAGAAGAACAACAATAGTTTTGTAAATACCAAGCAGGCCGTTGGAGACCATTTAAAAATGGCAGTAAACGACTCTAAAACCATTTACACAACTGGAGCTAAAGCATGGATTAGACAATACGGAACACAAGTCCACATAAGTCATAACTCCGGATCCAGTTGGGACTTAGTATTAAATCAAATGGATTACGACAATCGCTATTCACCATGGCCTATGAATAAGATTGAGTACTCTGCAGTCGCTGTTGATGTTGGTTGGTGGGATAACGGCTATGAGTCCTTCACCATCAACAACCTAAACTCTTCGGAAGTGATGGGCTCTGGATGGTTCTTCCTTCACGCTTCAACGAACAAAGGACAATACTGGCAGGCGCCATTCACAGAGTTTAAAGATAGTGGTGACCCAGTTGCAGGCAAAAAGTGGGCAACTCAAGGTGTAAATGTAATAAGCGTTTATAGATTAAAAACACATCCCAAGAACCCTAAGCTAATGTATGCAGCAAACGCAGACGTTGGTGGATACGTAAGTGAGGACAACGGAGAAACATTTAGAATCTGTAAAGCTCAGTACAACTCAAACTATGACTACGCTTTTGACTCTAACAACCAAAACGTTGTGTTTGCCGCGAGTGGAAACTCACACGACTGGCCATTAGGTTGGCATGCAAACGCTATCGTAAATGCTGGAGGGATCTATAAGTCAACGAACAAAGGTCGTTCATGGACTCAGCTTACACCTTCTGGAAGCTTTAATAGACAATTTCTTTCTGTAGGCTATGACGATCAGAGAAATATTGTTTACGGAGGATCTCATGGCGCGGGCATTGGAAGGTCAGTAAACGGCGGTGCTTGGACTTGGTTTAATAATGGTCTTCCTAGCGGTGACAAGATCATTCCTCAGATCACAGTTGATCCGGCCAATGGGAATGTTTACGCTCTTGTGACTGGAAATGCACCAAGCTTCACCAACAATACTAAGACTGGAATCTACTTGTTGGATATCGCAAATGGGGCAACAAGCTGGAGACTCCTAAGAGGAAATGTAGAGTATCCACAGGATGCTTTGCAGGGATACGGCCTTTGGTACTACCCTACCTCTTTTACAGTCGATTTCTCAGATCCAAGCAGAAGGACACTTTGGCTAACAGACTATGAAAATAATCGAAACTGGCTGATGACAGGTGTTTGGAAGTCTGAAGACGGTGGACAGAATTGGGAGAGAAAGGTTCAAATGACCCACGCAACTGGTGTTTCAATAGACCCAAGCAACCCTGATTACATTTTCGCCTCAGGCATGTATCAACTTGACGGGAACTGGGGTAATGGCGGACAATTCTTCTCCAAAGATGGCGGGGAGACTTGGAAGAAAAACATGACTCCTACTCTTCAACAAAACAGTAGACATGTTTTGGTGGATCAAACCAACCCCAATAATGTCTTCTACACTTACTTTGGCGGTGGAATCTTAAAAGGTCCAAACCCAGCCAGAAAACCTGCAGGGTTAGACTTGCAGACAGTTAGATAATATCAAATAGGCCTGTGGCTAAATGCCCAGGCCTTTTTTCCTATCTCAAATTAAGTTCGTTTTTAACTTTCTTCACGCCCTTAATTTTCCTGGCCAATTTTTCAGCAAGCTCTCTTTCTTTTTCCGACTTCACAAAGCCACTTAAAAGAACCACACCCTTATAGGTTTCAACACTTACATCTAATGCGCTCACTTCTTTATTTTGTATAAGTTCACTTTTTACTTTGGCAGTAATAGCAGCAGAGTCTATGTACTCTCCTGTACTTTCACTTTTTGCAGAACTTGAACAACCAGAGCTTAGAACTGCTAGTAATAGAATCAGAGTCTGTAGTAATTTCATTGACACACCTCCAAGAGTGTCCGATTATACCACACAACTGTGTCACTAAGGCACTGTAAAAGATGGTGCCTATCTGCCACCGGTGGCAACAAGTCCTTCCTAACTGACCAAAATTATTCCAGACTTAATTGGTATGCTTTATGCACACTTCTCATGTAGCTGAACAAGGAATGTTCAGGACTGGAGGAATAATGAAAATGATTTTCGGGCATATTGTCTCCTTGACCACACTATTGATTTTTGTTTCTTGTGGGAAAGAGTTAACTGAAGTCAACTCCGCCCCAGCGACTCAAGACCAAGCTGGAATTATCGCGGCCTGTGCCACAGTGGAGCAGGCCCGTGAATACGCATCAACTAACAACGCACGCTTTCGCATTTTAAACTCAAAGAGAAAGTTGATTGAGTTTTATGACACTGACGTTGAGACTTTGAAAAAATCCATTCCAAATGTGAAGACGAAGTCTAATATTGTCTATGAATACCAATTAGTTCAGAGTGCACAAACAGAAATTCAGAGTGCAGGCGACTATCAATACTATGGCCCTCACAAGCCTTACTATCGCCAAGGCGATGTCACACGTTACTTTCCACATCTAAACCAAATTGATGCTGCAGATTTAAGTGTAATGGGTGAAGGAGTTACGATTGCAGTTGTTGATACTGGTATTCATTATAACCACCCACATATAAGTCCAAATATAAAAGTCAACACAAGAGATGGACACGGCAGTAGTGGTGATGGACGTGACAATGATGGTAATGGATTTGTAGATGATTACGCAGGATGGGACTTTTATAATGGGGACCAATACCCAATGGATGACCATGGACATGGAACGCATGTGGCGGGTCTTGCGGCCGGTACATTTGGTGGCGTAGCTCCAAAGGCTAAAGTTCTCCCGGTCAAGGTTCTAAACTCACAAGGTCGTGGTGATTTGGCCACTATCGCAGCGGGAATCTTATACGCAATAGATATGGGTGTGGACATTATAAACCTTTCTCTTGGCGGCCCAGGTGCTGGGCAGGCAAACGCGGACATACAGGCCCTATTAGGCTCTGTTATAAGTGCTAAAGAGAACAATGTTCTACTTGTTGCTGCTGCTGGAAATGGTGGAGTGGATGGACTTGGAGATTGCAATGATGCAAATCCTGTATACCCTGCAAGCTTTGATCAAGAAAATATTATTTCTGTAGCAAGTGTTGATAGGTACAACTACCTTACAAGTTACTCAAACTTTGGAAGCGAGTCTGTTCACGTTGCAGCTCCTGGCGGCGATAGCTACTTTGGAGGCCTACTGTCTTTGGGCGTTCCAAGTTGTTACGGGCCTTGTCCAGACTCTGAACAGACTTACGCTAATATGTCAGGTACATCTATGGCGGCTCCAGTTGTGGCGGGTATTGCAGCACTTGTGAAAAGTGTTAACAGAAACCTTAACTATAAAGACATAAAAAAGATTCTAATGGAGCAAGGTGACTTCGAGGAGTCCTTGAGAGATAAAGTTAAAAGTTCAAAGGTTGTGAACGCACTAATGGCGGTAAGGGAGGCGACCAATTGAATGAATAAGAGCAAGGTCTTTATCTCAGTCTAAATTCCACAATTAAGAGCTCTAACAGTCTCGCCCTACTGCTGGTGTTGACTTATCTGACGTGTCCTTTCGTGAGGCCCCAAAACTCACTGAAAGCATTACGACTTCCAAAGATATACTCGTGCCTGCTGGAAAGAGAGCTGCTTTTTTGGGTGAGAATAGACTTGCCTGTCTTCTAAAAGTTCATGATGTGGTTAATTTTCCAAGAAAGATCTCTTCAGGGTCTAATTTAAAGATAACAAATGCTTTATACACAGGAGACGATTTAGCTGCATATCCTTTTACCTTCGAACTTGGTGAACTTTCAGAGGTTGAAGGAATTTCCTGTATATTGGACAGTGAAGAAACTTTTGGAAAATTACGCGGTTTAAAGGAGTTCTTGGAATCAATTGGTATGACGGTTGACATTAGGACAACGCAAAAAATCATCAAAGAAGCAGTTGAGCTAAAATAGCTAAAGCAGCGTAACCAAAACGACAGTAGTATCGCCTCTAAACTGTTGGCCAGGTTACTGCCTTGAACCAATCCAACAACGGGGTCTTTTTAATGAAAAGACCCCTGCGTAAAATGTGTCTAGTCGGCACTGTGGACTGGGGTGCCCCTCAAGTAAAAAAGGCCCCCTATCATGCTCATCAGGTGTAAAAAAGCTTATCGTTTTTCGCCATACCACTGGGACCTGATTGTTGATAAATTGGGTTAATAGGAAGGCCGCTTCGAGTGTCCGTTTACAGATCACCACTTCATCTTCTTTTGGCGCGAAGTGTTTTTCGCAGTTCGTTTTGAATTCATGAGGAACATGCTTAAACTCAATGACATTTTCGATACGAAGAACGGGTGTGTTGTTTTTCAGATCATATGCCCAAAGTTTTCCCAAGCACTCATGACTAGAAAAGTAATCTGCCTGCCCTTCAACTGAATATTTTAATTTATGCTTTAAAGGTTCGCCACCAAAGAGATGTCCCAGTTCATGACACATAACCAAGTCTAGTACGTCTTGACTTGCCCACTTTGCGACTTTCCAACCTGCGCCAAGATTAAAACCAATGTTTTTAGTATTTTGTTTTCGCCAAGGATGTGCGTGAAGATCGCCCAGATCATGCTTCCATAGGATTTCAAACGTACACTCTGAGTGGTTATCGCAGTAAATTTCGTTAGCAAAGAGTTCAAATCGTTCTTTGAGTTGTTGACTCACTTGTTCATTGAGTTCCTTGGATTCAGCGTGGTTTAAGGAAACCAGCGCTAAAATTGAAAGGAAAAAAAGCTGAGTCATAATGCAGTCATTCTTAATCTTATAAATTATGGAAGATACTTCAGAAGTCTTGTAATTCGTGTGGCGTGCTCGCCTTGCCCTTCAAACTCAGGATCGTCAATTTCACAGTTCTTACCGTCTTGTTCACAGCGATTAACTCTTTGACAATACTTTCCTTCAAATTCACCGTCGACATAGTCAGTTCTTCCTCTAACAAGAATGCCTTCAACCTCTAAAGTTTCGCTATTAAATACTGGTGAGCCTGAATTGCCGTGAAAAGTGTCAAGGCTGACTGTGAAAAACTCTTTCTCATCATTGCTAACTACGGATCCTTTATCAGTATATTTCAAAGGAAGGCCTGATGGGTGTCCCACAGTAAATAAACGCATCTTCTTTTTTACTTGTCCTACTCTTCTTATTTTTAGAGGAAGTCTTCCTTCCACTTCTCTATCCAACCTTACCAATGCGTAATCATTCATCCCTCTATAGTCAGCAACAATTACTTCTTTACACTTATAAATCTTATTAACAGAAAGACCTCTAGTTTTTACCTTTCCACCCTTGGTCTTATAATCAAAAACCCAAGCATACTTTGTACAAAGACGCGTCTCTTCATTTTTAATTATTTCATCAGTGTTCATTACACAGTGGGCGGCAGTCGCTAAAAGATCAGGCCCTACAAGAAAGCCTGTGCAGTCTGGTAGAGACTTCTGATTTGCGAATTTTTCGTCGCTGCACACATTTTCTGTCCATGGATCGGAAAGCTTGGGAGTATGTCCATAGTTAAAAGTGTCACCATGGATTAAAATATTAGCGTTCGAAACTCTCCCTGCAATAGAATGTGATAGAAGTTTAATTTGGGGATTAATAATATGTTCTACGTCTATTCTATTATCATCTCCATAGATGACTCTTGGAGCGGCGTAGGCGGTTGATGTTAAAATAAAAAGTGCTAGTAATGTTCTCATAGATCTCCCTAAAGAGTTTTTATAAGAAACTTAATACTTTAGCAATTCAATCAACTTAACTTTTTCTTTCTTTTCATTCGCGCCTTGTCAAAACATCTTCAAGTGCTGGGCGCCTTCTAGGCTTTGGCACAGTGCATGGACGACCTGCCATGATAAGGCCTACTACTTCATAGTCTTCTCGATCAACGTCTATAAGCTTGTAGAAACGATCATCGGTTATTATTTTTGCTGTGCTCCATTTATAGCCTATTCCTTTCTCAGCAAGAGATAAAGCAAATAGCTGTACCGAGCAACTTAATGTTGCGTAGTCTTCTTTGTTAGTAAACTCATCAGGACTTCTCTTTTGACAGAATGCAACAAGTTCAGGATTTAAAATCTTGTCTTGAATTGCTTCTTGCTTTGCAGGGGGAAGCTTCTCTCCCTTAGACTTTATTTCTAAGGCAAGTTGAGCAAGCTTCTTTTTGGTATCCCCTTTTATCAGGATATATCTCCAAGGGAAGCTAAATTTATGATTCGGTGCTTTTAGTGATGCGCTTAAGGCCTCTAAGATTTCTTCCTCTTTAACAGAATCTCTCTCAAAGGCGTGATACGTGCGACAATGTTCCAGTAATTGATTAAAGTTTTTCATAGAATATGAGCATATCCACTTTTTTTTCTTCTTCAAGCTTTAACTATCACTCTTTGGTAGACGGCCTAAAACATCGAGAGCTGATTGCCAGTGTGGATGTCATCAAAGTTCAAGCCTTGTCCTTGCAGAACTGTTTGAGCAACAGGCTTTATCTGCTTTTCTATATAGTGATGATAGTCTGGTTGATCCTTATTTTCTGATGCAGGCCGAGGGCCGCTCTTTGTGATGACGTAACGAATTGAACGAAGACGCTTCTGTTTTTCAAGGGGAAGAAGTCTTGCGGCCTTAATATGTGGAGGTACACTTTTTGTATATTCATCCAGGCCTTTTGAAAGCTTCTTTGTGTAGATAAGTTTTTTGTCGTATACACCACTTTCAAGTTTCTTTATCTCAGACTTTATAAACTGCTCGAGTGGCTCCCCTATAAAAAGCCGCTCAAATAACGAGTACTGAAAGTCTTTGGCAAGCTCTGTCCAATCACTTCTCACATACTCCATTCCCACAAAACTCATCTGACCCTTGCTATAGCCGACATATCTTTTTTTGGCGCCTTGATCCGAGCCTCTAGCACTTGAGAAGAAGATTTGTTCAAATTTTTTCTCAAATTCTACTTCCAATTTTGAACTACATTTAAATTCATCTGAAATAATTTGTGAAAGGTAATAATTTAAATCACCGGCCATCTTCTCTACATCCTCCCCTCCATTTAATTTTACAAAAAGGGAGTCTGTATCTCCGTAAACAACTTTCAGGCCGAGATTGTCGAAAAAAGAAATTGATTGGTTTAAGATCCAGTGTCCAGTCGTAGTAATTGCTGTAGGCAAATCTGAATGATAAAATCTCGATCTTGGAGACCCCATAACTCCATAAAAAGAGTTCATAAGAATTTTTATTGCCTGAGACAAGGCCTGATTATTGTTTTCTTTGGCCTTGCTCCTTTTATTTCCAAGCTCCTCTAAAAAGGAGGGTAAAATATTTTCACTTGAACTAAACTTAATCCCGCTTGGAGTTTTTACAGGATTGACCTCACTCTTAAGCCTAGAGTAAGGATCGATTGAAAATGTTCTTATGATTGAAGGGTATAGACTCTTAAAATCAAAAACTGCAACATCTCGGTAAAGTCCTGCCACCGGCTCAATGACCATTCCACCGGCCGAGTGCTCTTCCCTCGCCATATCTAATACGTTTGGTGCGACATAGCCCTTTCTATGCAATCTTGGAAGAAAGAAATGGTCAAATGCCATTGTGGAGATTCCAACCTTGTCAATCTGCTGTCCACTAAACATACTTCTAGCGTGTATCAAGTTATAGATATCAAGTTTTGTAAATATCTGATGGACTAGCCTACAGTCTTCAATATTATAAAAGGCCAGTGAGGCCTTGTCCTCACGAAACCTTCTCTCAATTTCTTCAACCTTTTCTTTGCCTGTGGCCGATATATCTTTGCCTAAACCAAGCACTTCATTTGCAACGGTATCAAGCTTCATGTTTTTAAAAGAGAAGAAGTTGCTCCTTAGAAGTGGAGGGCCATCCAAGATGACTCTTCCTTTGATATTGGCGTAAAACATATTGTTTCTTTCTTGCAATTCAAGCTGAGAGCCATCCCTTCCAATATTTAGTTGTACGCCGTACTTTCTTGCCTTATTGTCCAAAAACTTAAAATCAAAGCCCACCACATGCCAACCGACAATGTAATCAGGGTCAACCTCATTAATAAACTCAACAGTTTTTTCCAGAAGTTCTTTTTCACTAGGCTTTACGTGGCACAAATCATCAAGCTGAGTGTCTGCATCACCTCTCATAAAGACGATATCGCGCTCTTTCTCTGGACCGAAATAACTAAGTCCCACAGAGAAAAGACTTCCATCCATTCCGGTCTCTATATCTAAAGAAAGAACGGATAGTTCTGGCCGAAACCACTCCGCCTTTACTTGTGGATTGGTATAGACCTTTAACTTACCTTGCATTTCATAGTCGCCTGAAAATGCCAAAGACCCATTAACAAAGCGTTCCATTAAAAACCTGGACTCTGGACGAATGTCATTTTCGTAGGAGCGGATTCCTTTTTGAGAAAGCTTTTCTCTGCCTTCATAAAGCTTTTGTAGGCGATCAAAATATAGGGCCTTAACAGGCTCTCCTTCAAATGTTCTTAGGGAAATATCTTTTTCTCTAATATGACCAATGTCTTGGGGAATGCTTGAACCTTTGCCGACAAAAAATAAAGGCTCTTGATTGTTAAACCTTAATAGAAATGGACCTTGCGTAGAAGTTCCATAAATTTCTAAAGGGTGTGGTTTCGAGTCATCCCAGAAACTATTTAGAATAAAGCCTTGGTTCATTTCTCACCTGAAATATTTAGTTTATATAAGCTTTGAGAACTTAAATGGTATTTTCTCTCAAAAGGCGTTAAAAATCCCTTTGGAACAAACTCCTCCATCGCACACTCTCTCTTTGCAATATGTTGGACAACAGTCGAAAAGTCCTCAAGATATTTTTTCCAATTGCTCCTTATTTCAATTTCGCAATTTAGTCCTAAGATAAAGCTTAGCATTGGATTGGCATACCACCTTCTTTTGACCCCCTTAAGCTTAGGCCAAGGATTAGGATATAAAATATACTGCTTGCATACCTTGAGGGCCCCTTGCTCTTGAAGCTCATACAAGGCAGGCCAAACATCTTGAAGATCCGCCTGGATTAAAACGAGGTTGCCTGGTAGGCTTTGTTTGAAGGTGTTCTTTCTCTCTATTCGACTAACAGATTTATCAACGCCTAAAACAACCTTATCAGGGTTTTCTAGTGCTAATAAATATGAACTCTCGCCAACTCCACACCCTGTGTCGAAGATAACGTCTTTGCCACAAAGTTTTTCTTTCAAGACAATCTTTATCTTGTCTTTCTCTTCCGAAGGTCTTCGGTAGTTTTCTAGTGAAAACTTGGAAGCAATGGCGATTAGGTATTCATCACTTACGTATGACGATGCTGTTACTGGCTTGGAGCTAGATTTCATTTTAGATACTTTTCTATAAATTCAGGAACAATCTCACCGGCCTTTCCCCAAAAATTTTCGTGGTAGCTGGAGCTCATATTGGTTCGCTCTAGGTTAATTTCAATTGTCGCAACTCCATACTTGTTGGCAAGTCCCACCAACCCTGCGGCTGGATAGACTTGGCTTGAGGTCCCTACAGTTATGTACAGATCAGCTTGCTCAATCACTTCTGGAATTTCATCACCACACTTAATCGCCTCTCCAAACCAAACGATATCTGGCCGCCAGATCTCATAGTCGGCCTCTTCAACCTGCCCCTCGAAGTATTTGATTTGTCCGGTATGGTTGTTTCTGATCTTTCTAAGTTCTCCGTGCATGTGCAAAATTTTTGTGGCGCCCCCTCTCTCATGTAGGTCATCCACGTTTTGAGTGATGACGCAAACATTATACTTTTCGCTCTTACTCAACTCCCCAATAGCTATATGGGCACTGTTTGGCTCAACTTGATTTAGCTGCTCTCTTCTGAGGTTATAAAATCTGTGCACAAGAGCTGGATCTCGCTCATAGGCCTGTGGCGTTGCAACTTCTTCAATTGAGTGATTTTCCCATAGGCCGTTTTGATCCCTGAAAGTTTTAATTCCAGATTCCTGGGATACTCCAGCACCGGTTAGAAAGACAATGTTTTTTACTTTAGTTAAATTAATTTCCACTGGATTTCCGATGGCTTTTATTTCGATTCGCTGTTAAAAATAAGTACGTAAATCACCTTGTATTTAAAGCGCATTTTTGCAGGTATTTAAAGGCATAACATGAACCAAAACGCGTCCAGCAAAGAAAAAGTTGAATTTATAATGCTCCTAGGCAAGGCCTTGCACCACTATGGAGCAAGTGCGGACAGGATAGAGAAAGCGCTTTACGGTGTTTCTAGAGGGTTAAATATCCAGGGGAACTTTTTCTCCATCCCAACAAGTATATATGCAAATTTCAGGCTGCCAGATCACGATGAGTTCACCTCAATGGAGCGCTTGGAGCCAGGAAAGATAAACTTAGAGAAGCTCAGTGATGCGGATCAGACAGTAGACGACGTTCTAGATGGAAAAATCACCCTCGCTGAAGGAATCAATATTCTTAATGAAATTTTCCAGAGAAGACCTCGATTTAATGACCTTCACGTTAATATAAGCCTTTTCATCCTGGCCTTTGGTGTTGCCATTATACTTAAAGGGTCTCTTCATGATGCAGTTGCATCAGGTCTATTCTGTTTGGCGTCTGGCCTATTCACCTCTAAAGTAAAAACAGAGAGAATTGATACCATTTCAGAGGCGATCATCGCATTTGCAACCTCTTTTGGAGCATTTCTTCTTCCTTATTATCAAATCCCTATTAACCCAGGTCTTGTCATTTTGGCCGCAATCATCTTCTACATACCTGGCCTAAACTTGACCATGGCAATTCATGAGCTTTCCTCACAAAACCTCACAAGTGGAACTGCAAGGCTTACAGGGGCCATGATAATTATGCTAAAAATCTCATTTGGCTCCTATATCGGGGCCCAGGTGGCAAAGTCTTTTTTTCCCACGGACTTTATGGCCACAGGCTATGTGCTGGATCCTCTATGGATCTGGCCTGTTCTTTTATTTGTGCCTTTAACATTTGTAGTCAACTTTCAAGCAAACACACGTGATGCCTTTTGGATTGTTCTTGCGGGTGTTATAAGTTTCACATCTTCCAAATATGGCACAGCTTACTTTGGAGTTGTGGCCGGATCGTTTTTCAGTGGCACTGTGATTGGGGCCGGTTCTAATCTGTTTGCAAGATTTAAGCAAAGACCTTCTTTAATTGTCGCACTTCCTGCTATTATTCTACTTGTCCCAGGAAGTATAAATTACAAGGGGTTAAACTTCCTATTTAGCCAAAATACTATCGATGGGATTAATGCCATCTTCAATTCCGCCAGTATTGGCATGGGTCTTGTCGCAGGTGCCTATTTTGGAAATGTGCTCATTAAGCCAAAAAGAACCCTATAGTTAGGCATCTTAACAAAACCCTAACACAACTTTCCTGAAGACTCTGGTATGTTGCCGTTGTCTAACAAGGAGAGCTTAATGAACACACAAC
The DNA here is from genome assembly GCA_002718735.1 of Halobacteriovoraceae bacterium. Next base: position 40,681 of record PBFR01000034.1, read on the forward strand.
AAACGGCAATCACCAGTGAAGGATTGGACAAATCAAAGGTCCTTGACCTTATACTTAGAACCCTAGCGGTCGTATCACTTTTATTTATATTTCTAGTAGGTGTAAAAACACTTGGCTCATCCTTTAAGCTCCTGGGCGGAGGTTTTGCAAAGGGGCTATTAAATGTAACAGCAAATCCAATCCTGGGATTATGCTCGGGAATGTTTGCCACAGTTTTATTTCAAAGCTCCTCTGTCACAACTTCGATAATAGTGGGCCTTGTGGCCAGTGGCTCACTACCTTTGGGAGGTGCAATTCCAATGGTAATGGGTGCAAACCTTGGAACGAGTGTCACAAACTCTTTGGTATCTTTGGGTTATTTAAAGAATCAAACACATTTTAGAAATGCATTTGCGGCGGCAACAGTGCATGACCTATTTAACATCCTAACAGTGGCAGTAATGCTTCCTTTGGAACTCATGACAGGCATTCTTGAAAAGTCTGCATCAACTCTTGCGGCCATATTATATGGAAGCGGCTCGGCAATGTCTTACAACTCCCCTCTAAAAGCTGCTATTAAACCTGTTGCAAAGGGAGTCAAGGCTCTCATTACAGATGTTGTGGCACTTGAAGGTGTGTTGGCAGGTGTGGCGATGGTGGTAACGGCCGCGGTCTTAATCATTTTTTCCCTAAGCTTTATTGTTAAGATAATGAAAAAGGTTGTTGAGTCTAACAAAGGAGAAATTATAGAAAATCTCCTTTCCAAAAATGGTTATGTGGCGATTGTCTTCGGTTCATTATTGACGATTGCCGTTCAATCAAGCTCGATCACAACTTCTCTTTTAGTGCCAATGGCAGGTGCGGGAGTTATAGGACTAAAAACAATTTTACCAATAACCATAGGTGCAAATATAGGTACAACTGCAACGGCACTGCTGGCCGCTTTAACAGGAAATGTGGCAGGACTTGGGATTGCGCTTGTTCACTTTTTATTTAATATCTCTGGAATGCTGTTATGGTATGTTCATCCAACATTGAGAGAAGTTCCTGTAAAGCTTTGTGAAAAGCTTGCTGATAGAACACTAAAGAATAGGGCCCACGGGGTTGCCTATATTGCTGTGGTTTTCTTCGTTCTTCCACTTTCACTAACTTTTATTTTGTAAATAAATTTTGGGAAGGCATTTGCCTTCCCATTCTTGTGAAAAAATCTTCAAAAACATAAATATTCCTTAATTTTTCTCCCATACAACCGAGTTATGAAGGTCCAAGAACCAAGGCCAGTCGTAATGTCGAAGAAAAATAAAAATGATTTAGATTCCCTCGAGCAAAGAATGCAGGCAACGGCCAAGTCTGCACCTATGTTGCTCTTTTTGGAGTTTAAATGCCCATTTTGTGATGAACTTAACGTCATGGCAAAGGCCTTAAGTTCTGAGTATGTCCTATGTTCAAACAGCTCTTGTAGAAGAGTAATTCAAATAAAAAACCACGAGGATGTGGCCTAGACCTCTAAAAAATTTATTGGATAAAGAGTGTCTTTGCCTTGATGAACTGGACGTCCACCGATTTCAACCTTTAGACCTCTTTCGATATCTTGATGAAGCTTCTTCTGCCTTTCTATATCTTCAGCGTTAAGTAGCAAGTCATAATCTTCTAAACTTCTCTTTTTTCCACTTAATGCATTTAGGATATTCTTTTCACTGTAGTCGGACAAATAACAAAGAGAATTTGGGTGAGTATGTGCCGGAAGATGAGCGGCCTTAAGCTGCATATTGGCAAGCTGAGTGTGAATTTCCAAAGCACTTGAGCCCCACTGGGTAGCTCCGTAGCACATATGAATTCCAAAGACCCTACAAGCAAATGCCTTAGTTAACAGTCCAAGGCCAGGATACTTCTGTCCAAGAAAGCTATTTAAAGATGAGAGATTATGTCCAAACCATCTTCCTCTATCACTAGTGGGTATGGCCATATACATCGAGATTGGAATTAATCCCTCGTAATCTTCCTCAACTGCGAGCATTTGCAAAAAGTCTTCAGGTGCTTTCTCCTTTGGTATACCAAATCCAAAAATACCTGCGGGCATCGCCGAACAATCAAAAAAGACCCACTTATCCATCCCCATACCTTGATGGCCAAACGTGAGGCTATCCATTCGGTGAACTAAAGAGAAGAAATTGCTGTTTTTCACTGCTAAACAGTTTTTCAAATTTTCTTCTTTAAATTCTTTGCCAAATACACTCAGGTTATAATTATCAAACGCCTTGGGATTGCCTAAGAGGTATGGTTCTGCTTCATTTAAAATATTTTGGTATTTAACATCGATATTCATAAGTATGATAATATTAGCATATTGGATCGAAAATGACAGCTTTGGGAGCATTAATGAAAAACTACGACGCCTTGTTTAAACCGCTTGATCTTGGATTCTGCAAATTGAGAAACCGCGTCATCATGGGGTCAATGCACACAGGACTTGAAGAGACTAAAAACGGTTTCGACAAAATGGCAGCATTCTATGGAGATAGGGCAAAGGGTGGCGTAGGCCTAATAGTTACAGGTGGAATAGCCCCAAACCTTCAAGGAAGAATTCACCCTTTTGGTTTGCAGCTCTCCTATCCATGGCAAGTGGCCAAGCACAAAAAAATCACAAACCAAGTTCATAAGCACGATACTAAGATATGCCTCCAAATTTTACACGCAGGGAGATATGCATATCACCCTTTTGGGGCAACACCGTCTACATCCAAGGCACCAATCTCTCCTTTTAAGGCCAGAGGGATGAGCAAGCTTGGAATAAAGAAAACAATTTGGGATTATGCAAACTGTGCCCGCCTCGCTCAAAAAGCTGGTTATGATGGCGTCGAGATAATGGGAAGCGAAGGTTACCTAATAAATCAATTTCTTGCCCCAAGAACCAATAAGCGAACCGATGAATATGGCGGAAGTTTTGAAAACAGATCCAGGTTCGCTTTAGAAGTCATAAGATCTATAAGAAAAAAAACTGGTGAAAACTTTATAATCATCTACCGTCTTTCAATGCTTGATCTTATTAAAGACGGACAGACATGGGATGAAGTCGTTACATTAGCAAAACAACTTAAAGAAGGAGGCGTTAACATTGTTAATACTGGAATTGGCTGGCATGAAGCTCGTGTTCCCACAATAGCCACTATGGTTCCAAGAGCTGCTTTTGTATGGATTACAGAGAGAATAAAAAAAGAAATTGATCTTCCTGTAGTTGCGACAAATCGAATCAACACGCCAGATAAAATTGAAGAGATTCTGGAGTCCGGACAGGCAGATCTTGTTTCAATGGCAAGACCTTTCCTTGCTGATCCAGACTTTTTATTAAAGGCCCAAGCAAACAAATCAGATGAGATAAACACATGTATTGCATGCAATCAGGCCTGTCTTGATCACATTTTTCAAAATAAGATATCCTCATGTCTTGTAAATCCCAAGGCATGTCATGAAACTGAGTACACTTCAGAAAAGGTAAAAAAAGCAAAACGAATTGCTGTGGTTGGATCAGGCCCTGCAGGCCTATCCTTTGCAGTTGAAGCCGCTCAAAGGGGCCACCAACCTGTCATCTTTGAGAAGGCCTCAGAGATCGGTGGCCAATTTAATATCGCCAAAGAGATTCCAGGCAAGGAAGAGTTCAGAGAAACCATAAGGTATTTTTTAAAACAGATCGAAGTTTTAAATATCGAACTACATCTCAATAAGGAAGTGAATATAGACTTTTTAGGCTCTTCAGATTTTGACGAGGTTGTTTTTGCAAGTGGTGTTCGTCCGCGGATTCCTAAAATAGACGGCATAGGCCATGAGAAGGTTCTCTCCTATCCAGAAGTCCTGTACCAAAAGAAACCTGTTGGAAAGAAAGTTGCCGTCATAGGTGCAGGTGGTGTTGGATTTGATACATCTGAATTTTTAATTCACAATCCAGACCATATCTCAGAATCCATGGATAAAGAGGCGTTCTTTAAACATTGGGGTATAGATACAGACTACAAAGACGGAGGTGCAGTTACCCCCAAAGAAAAACCCGCACCCTTTAGAGAGATATATCTTCTTCAAAGGAAGGCCACAAAGCATGGAAAATTTTTAGGAAAAACAACTGGATGGATTCATAGACAGAGCCTAAAAGACGCCAATGTAAACATGCTCAAAGAAGTAACCTATAAAAAAATAGACGATCAAGGCCTTCATATTGAAACTCCAGAGGGGAGCAAAGTACTTGATGTCGACAACGTAGTCATCTGTGCAGGTCAGTACAGCGACAACGAGCTTTTTCACAAGTTCAAAGAATTAGACAATAGACCAGGACACCTCATTGGAGGTGCTGAGAAATCAATGGAGATAGATGCCAAACGGGCCATTAAGCAGGGTGTGGACTTAGCGAATAAGATCTAAACTACAAAGGAGTTTCTTTGTTAAGCATGCTTCGAGAAATTGGGAATTAAGGCGTCTTGGCCTTCAGTACAGAGAACATAGGACGAAATCTACATTTATAATTCTTTAAACTGGAATGAACCCCGCTGGTTGGACAGATCTTCGGGCTCTTTCCGAACAAGCCCAACTAGCTTTATCAGTTAATTCTCATATGCCAAAGGACTTTTATATCCCAAAGAGTAATGAAGTCTTTTGGCGTTGTATACTGCCTCGATAAATCTTCGAAGTTTTTTCATCACATCACGTAAGGTTTTATATCCTTTAATGTAAATTTCTTCATACTTGAGAGTCTTTAAAAATGACTCTGATAAAGGCATTTTGTGTCGGGCTGCCTTTGTCAGACATACTTATTCGAAATCCAGATTCTTTTAAATACCTAACGTATTCTTCAGATCAATACTGGGCACCTTGATCACTATGGTGAATGCAGCCTAAGGTTTTCGAATGCCTTTCCCTCGTTAAACTTTTGATAAACTTGGAATTGATTTTTCTTTCTGACATGACAACTTTCAATCCCAAATTTCTTCATCATCCGAAGAACTATTTTATAATTATTCACATGGTCTTTAGACCTTAGCTCCCGCTCTATTCTCCTATACCCGCTGTATGTAACTTTCCGCTTTTTTTAGCATCTTAACTTGCAGATACAGGTCTCCAAGTTTGGCTTTTAAAGTTAGATTATCTCTCTCAAGAGACTTCTCTGGATCAGACTTAACTAGTTCTTCTGCCCACTTTGGGCAACAGCACTATCTGATCCAAGATCATAGGCACCCACCATAAACATTTAATTCCATTTTAAGAAGTCGTTTATCACATATAAGCTTCATTTCTCCTTGAGGTTTGTTGTAAAAGCTCTCAATTAGAATCTAGGGTTTTAGACTTTAGTCTAGAATTTCAAACAACAGCTCTTCTAAATTATTTTTAAACTCTAAAATATCCTGCTCTTCAAAGTTTTTTTGAGATAGAGCTTTTTCAAGATTTTTTCCAGAGTCATAATGATTCTTAGGATTGAGAGCTGCTGTAGAAAGTGAGAGAATTTGGCTAACTGATGCGCCACTTGCTCCTCCCGCAATCATAGTAATTCCCATTCCATTTATTCCCATATTCGCAGCTAAGTAAGTCGCTGCTAAATAACCACTTCCAGCAAAAGCAGCTATTCCAATTCCTAAATCTCCTACGACGGCACCAACTGTCTTAAGGTACTCTTTTCGTTTCTTTGACAATAATTTTGATTTAGGATAGGAATCTCGTGGCCCCATGACTTCACAACGATAGTAGTCACAAAAGTAAAAAGATATTGAGTCATTCTTTTCAACAACTTTTATATATTGGTCTTCTTCCTCATATGATGAAGTAATCTTGTAAGTTGATGCCATTGAAGACATTGATGTTAATAATGTTAATCCGAGTAAAAGCGTTTTCATAATACTCTCCTATTCATAAATCTAGTGGTTTATATCCAAACCGTGTTTTTTGTTTCTCTGACTTTAAATAAATGTGAATCAAACCTTGATTCTAAAGACGATCGTTCTTGATCGAAATGAAGTTTGTTTTAAGTCTCTGTCTTCCTGAGCAAGGACTTAATCGATAGTTAGAGCTTTAAAAGTACGTATCAATTTCATCAACACTTAATAATAAGAACACGGAAGAAGCAACTCCTTTAATTGTTAGAGTTGTTGACATCGCAGACTCATTCTCTCTTGCATTAACGATGCTTACGAGTCCAAACAAAATAAAGATTTCTGTAATTAGTACTTTTGCCATCTTCATTTTCTTCTCCTTCAAATTTCGAAACTTTTTCTTGATTCCAATCTAAATTAGAACAGGCTCTGGCTCATTTACATTAGGATACGTTTTAAATTTCCATGAAATAAATACACAACACCAAGCAGGAAAGTATGAGCCTTAATTTCAAGGCAAGCGGAATTCAAATGGAATACTTAGGATAGCTGAAAGTAAAAGGAGCTCACCTGCTGGTGAGCTTCTAATTAATTATTGTGAAATGCTTCTCTTGCGTCTTCAATAACTTTTGCGACCTTGGCCTTAGCTTTAGTAGTATCGGCCTTTTCAACAAGCTTTTGGTTGGCCCTATTAAAAGCAAGCTCAAGATTTTCTTTGGATATTTTAACTAAGACAGAGCAAACGTAGCCATCATAGTCCTTCTTTGCCCCCAGATCTTTTTCAAATCTTCGCTTTTCCCAATACTGCTTAAAAGTTTTAGATCCAATTACAAAACTCTGTGTCTCTTTGGCTAAATTGTCTTCAACGTATTCTGAAAGCTTCTGATCCATCTCCGTTGGATCTCCTTGGATTGTTGAGGCCAGGCTCTGTTGAATAAACTGAGTAATCTCGCTTGCAATTTCGCTTGTGGCCCTTGCTTTAGCAATTTCACAGGCAATCGTTTTCGAGTTTTTTGGCTCTGTCGAGTATACATAATATCGATGTGACTCAAAATCATCATCATCCTCATCTTCAGCATACTCCATAGGCTCATTAATCCACTCGGGGATTTCTTTATGGCTTGCATCTACCACCTTATAGTCTCTTTTAAATGATCTTGATGAACATGAAACCGCCAACAACAAAATTGCTATAATAGAAAACTTCATATTTGCTCCTAAAAAGATTTGTAATGCATATGATTGTAGGCCTACTCGATTGGTGTGTTAAGAACTAGTGCGTTGGCCTTCTAACTATCGAAAAAGTTTGGCTTATCCAGCTGGCTAGCTATTTTAAATGCTGTATTTATTAGACCAACATGGCTGTATGTTTGGGCGACATTTCCCCATTGCGAACCATCTTGCGGGCATATATCTTCGGAAAAAATGCCAAGTTTATTGGAACGCTCCAAAAGGGATTCAAAGACTTCTTTTGCCTTATCAACCTCTCCAATATTTGCGAGAGCTTCGGCATACCAGAAGCCGCAAATTAAAAATGTGGAGTGAGTTTCTCCAAAGTCATCAAGATCCCTGTATCTATAAATTAGATTGTCTTCGGTTTTTAAAAACTTCTCAAGTCCCTTAACATGGTCTTTGGCAACGTCACCATGTCCAAGGTAATTCATCGTTACAAGGAGAAACTCTGAAGCATTAGCATTTTTGTTCTCATGGCTTTGCCCATAGAGTTTATTGGCCTTGTCGTAACATTTCTCTATATTTTCAGACGCGATTTTTTGAATTTTTTGTGCCTTCTCAAGAAGTTTTTTATCATTATAATTTTTGGCTATTTTCTGAGCCCCCATAGCACCGGCCCAATGGAAAAGATATGATTCAGCATGATGTTGCATCTTACCTCTAAATTCCCATATCCCAGCACATGGCGAGTCCATAACCTCTGTAATTTTATCCAAGCACTTGTGAACCAGATCCAAGCTTGGTGGGTTTGAATGGTCAAAGACTCTCAAATCCGTAAATAGTGGAACCAAGGACAAAAGCATTTGTCCATATACGTCATGCTGAATCTGAGTGTAGGCATCATTGCCGATCCTTACAGGTTGATTTCCTTGAAATCCTTCAAGGTCAAGTTCTCTCTCGACTATATCTTTGGAGCCATCGATCTTATAAACAGGCTGAAAATGTCCATTCTCATTTTGAACAATATTTTGTATCCAGTGTGAGTATCGCTCGGCCTCTGTGAAATGGCCTAAATCTGTAAGGGCCGCCAATGTGAAATAACTGTCACGAATCCAGCAGTAGCGATAGTCCCAGTTTCTCCCGTGATTTGGATATTCTGGCAGAGAAGTTGTTCCAGAAGCGATTATTGCACCAGTATCTTCATACTGATGAAGCTTAAGTAAGAGTGCGCTTCGGATGACTTCCTTTTGATAGATTGCGGGTATTGAAGACCTTCGTATCCAATTTCTCCAATACTCTTTTGTCCTTTCCAAAAACTCGTCAAATGTTCTTTTTAAAGGGGCTTCAAGCGGAGAGCCCCATGATAAAACAAGATGCTTATTTTCAGTTAATACAAGCGCTTTTTCGTTTAGAATGTGTGTTTTAGCAATATCTGTGGTCAGTCTAACCTTAGTTTCCAGGCCTTCAAAGTTTATCGAGTTACTGCCAACCACGGCCTCGGCCTCTCTTTCACCATACTCTCCCATTGGTCTGCACACGACCTTAATAGAAGGAGCACCCGAAAGAAGTTCAATCTTTCTAAACAGTTGAATAGGTTTATGGTACCTGTCATAAAGTTCAAACCTTGGTGCAAAGTCGACAACCCTAAATGAGCCATCTTGCGCATCGAACTCTGTTACCAAAATGTTTGTGTTGGACAAATAGTATTGCTTGGAAGAATAACGAGCGGCCGGTGTAATCGAAAACTGCCCTCCCTTTTTTTCACTAATGAGCTTTCCAAATATATAGCTGGAGTCAAAATACGGCCAACACTGCCATACGACATTTGCTGACTCGTCGATATAACTCATATAAGAACAATTTCCAATTATCCCAAAAGGATATACATGTTTCTTAGACATGTTTGAATCTTAATCTCTTGCCTGTTAAACTTCAAGACAAGAGTTGTCTAGTCAGGAAAATATAAGTTCTATAAAGGTTAGGTGCAGTTAATGAGTAGATGGATCATAGTTAGTAATAGGTTACCTTTTTCTTATGACAAGGCCAACAATGGGCTCAAGACTAGCTCTGGAGGCCTAGTTACCGCAATTCGAGGAATCAAGACAAAAAAAGAAGTATTGTGGATTGGTTCAATCCCAAACAATGTTCCCAAAAAATTAGTTAGACAATACCGAGACAAAGACAACATTAAGTTTTCTTTTCCAGATCTAGATAGCGAACTTTATGACAACTATTACAACGGATTCTGCAATGATGTTCTTTGGCCAATTCTGCACTATGAAAGTGATAGTGTTAAGTTCTCCATAGATAGATGGCAGGACTACAAAAAGGTAAATCAGATCTTTGCCAAGCATGTCGCAAAAGTTGCAAAAAAGGACGACATTATTTGGTTGCATGATTATCAGCTGTTCCTAGTTCCAAAGCTACTTAAAGAAATCAACCCTGATTTAAAGGTTGGATTTTTTCTTCATGTTCCATTCCCAAGCTCAGAGATTTGGAAACAGCTTCCAGTGCGAGAAGAAATTTTAGAATCGGTCATCCACGCAGACTTGGTTGGTTTTCATGATTTTTCATATCTTAGACACTTTGTAAGCTCAGTCTATAACCTGTTAGGGATTCACTCTTCCCTTCTTGAGATCAACTCATCTTTCAACACCACAAAGCTTGGCGTCTACCCAGTTTCGATTGACACTCAGGATTTCATAAAGAAGGCAGCGAGCAAAAAAACAACTAAGGCAATAGAAAACTATGGCCTTAACGCGGGCGATAGAAGGTACATTCTAGGTGTAGATAGACTAGATTACTCAAAGGGTATTTTATATAAGCTTGAGGCCTATCAGAGATTCTTGAAAGAAAATCCTAACTATATTGGTAAAGTTCAGCTGATTCAAATAGCGGTCCCCTCTAGAACTGACGTGCCAGAGTACATCAATTTGCGCCACGAGGTGGAAAGACTGGTATCGGAGATCAATGGAGAATTCTCCCAGATAGATTACATTCCAGTGAAGTATATTTTCAACTCAGTTTCTGTTCATGACTTGATGGCACTTTACCGTGCCTGCGATATTTTGCTGGTGACAAGCAAGCGAGATGGTATGAACCTTGTCTGCTTAGAATATATTGCTGCTCAAGACCCAGGGAATCCTGGTGTTGTTATGCTGTCAGAATTTACTGGAGCCGCATCCACTTTAAGTCATGCCACCTTGATAAATCCAATGAACATTCAAGACACGGCAGAAAAGATAAAGGCATCTCTTGAGTTAGATAAAGGCGAGAGGCAAAGACGTCACACCATTATGTACGATTACCTCAAACAGTACACAGCAACAAGTTGGGCCTCTTCATTTATAAATCACCTGGAGCATAAAACCCTTGAGCAGGCACCTAAGTTGATCAATATTCAAGAAACTAAACACCAGCAAAAAGCAAAACAATATCTCAAAGGACACAAAAGAATACTTCTGCTTGACTATGACGGCACACTCACCCCTATAGTCAACAACCCTCAAGACGCTCTTTTGAGGCCCAAGATGAAGTCTCTAATCAAAAAGCTTCAAAACGATAAAAACACAGAAGTGGTTATTATAACCGGAAGGGATTCAAATTTTATTTGCAAACAATTTGATGGTGTCGAATGTTATTTGGCCTGTGAACACGGAGCAAAGTTTTACGATTACAAAACAAAGAAATGGAGAAATCTCGTAGCATCTAATAAAAGAGAATGGTTTCCACAAGCGGCACAAATTATCAAAGAGTACACTAGAAGAACCCCTGGTAGTTTTTTTGAAAAGAAAAACTATGCCATAGCATGGCACTACAGAAACTCTCCACAAGACTTTGGCGAGTTCCAGGCAAGAAAACTTGTAGTGGACTTGGAGTCAGGTTTAAGTCATTTTCCGGTAAGCGTAATTCTTGGTAAGAAAGTGGTGGAAGTTAAATCCATTGAGGCAAACAAAGGCTACTTCACTCAGTGGTTTACTTCAAGATATGCTCAAGGTGGAGAAAGAATCTTTGCCATGGGTGATGATAAAACAGATGAAGACATGTTCTCAACTCTTGATAAAGAGGCAATAACCCTAAAAGTGGGTGCTCCTGAGAATACCCACGCAAGCTATTACATTGAAAAACAAGCAAATGTGGGGGCCCTTTTAAAAGATTTATTTAGCTAAAGACGAGCTGGGATCTTTAACAAATAAGTTGGAATAGAAGAAAAAAGTTGGCCTTTCGACAAGGACAAGTAAGCTGAATTTAACCACAAATTTAATTTACAAAACCA
>PBFR01000035.1 GCA_002718735.1 Halobacteriovoraceae bacterium
AACTTTTTGATGGAATACATTTCAATTTTTGGTGTTTCCTCTGATGATGCTCAAACACTTGGGCCCTTTCAAAGAGATGTGCTAATTGGAGCAAGACACTCATTAAATAATTTTAATGGCCATCAAATCTCCTTCTTCATGACCTATGACGCACAAACTTTCGATGAGTTCATCTACACTCTATCTCACGAATTTAGAGTTTCTAATGCTTGGAAACTTACATATGGGGCCACAATCATTGATGCACCCGAACCCGACAAAAATGATCCACTGGATAGTTTTTATGGTTTGAAGCCTGTACGGGAATCGGATAACATAATGGTAACTATTTCACGTTACTTTTGAGGCACAATGAAACTTATTATTCTCTTCATCATCTCACTTAATGCTTGGGCCATGAGTGCTCGCGAAATCATGGAACAAATTGAAAAAGCAAACTCAGGAATTCTTGGAGTTAAAGGCACTATGAGCATGACTCTCCTAGATGCCAACGGAAATAAGGTTGAAAGGTCACTGACCACTCAAACCTTAGAAGACCAGAGTGAGGGAGATAAGTCCATCCTAGAGTTCAACACTCCATTAGACGTTAAAGGAGTGAAACTTTTAACATGGACTCTAAAGGATTCACCAAATAAGCAGTGGCTTTATATGCCACGCTTTAAAAGAGTAAAAAAAATTAATTCTAGAAATCAATCGGGTTCTTTTATGGGAAGCGAATTTTCATATGAGGATATTGCTGGAAGGCAAATAGATAAATATACTTACAAGTTAATTGAAGAAAATGATAACACTTGGACTATAGAATCGACACCCACCAGTAAAAGCGGCTATTCAAAGCTTTTAACAATCTTTAGTAAAGAGAAAATGAATCCCATCAAGACAACCTACCTTGATAGAAAAGGAAGCGTTTTAAAGATTGCGGATATGAAAGATTTCAGCACACACAAAGTTAAAGGTAAAAGTTTTCACCTGGCAGACCTCATAGAAATGAAGAACGTTCAGACAAAAAAACAGTCCATTTTAAAGTGGCAAGATCGCAATGTTGGAGTCTCACTTAATAAGAATCAATTTAAATCAACAAAATTAAAGTAGGTTTACATGCAAGAGTTGGAGCTATTCTTCAAACACAGTGATCGCTTTCTAAGTGGAAAAAAAGATAAGGTTGAATTGGCCCTTTGCAACCTCCTAGCACAAGGTCACACTTTAATTGAAGACCTACCCGGAGTTGGAAAGACTACTCTTGTCTCCTTCTTTTCAGAAGTTTTCGACTTAAAGATGTCTAGAACTCAATTTACAAATGACTTACTACCTTCGGATATTATAGGGAACCAAGTTTTTAACAGAAAAAGCTCTGAGTTTGAATTTCATCCTGGCCCCATATTTGGTGAGATCTTTATGGCCGACGAACTAAATAGGGCCCCACCAAAAACTCAGTCTGCATTGCTGCAGGCAATGGAAGAAAAGAGTGTCACTGTCGACTCTCACACATACGCAATGGAAGAGATCTTTCATGTAATTGCAACTCAAAACCCTAAATCTCAGATCGGAACCTTTGATTTGCCAGAGTCACAGCTAGATCGATTTTCAATGAAGCTAGAACTAGGCTATCCCAACGAGGAGAACACGATCAAGCTATTGAAAGAGAAAGCACACTCTAGCAAACCAATTATAGAGCAAAAAATATCCAAGTCCTGGTTACTCCAATCCATGAAAGCATGTGAGTCTATTGAGGCCAGCGACTCAATCCTATCTTATATTTATAGACTGGTGGATGAGTCTAGAGCAAACTCTCTGTTCATGCCACTGAGCAATCGAGCAGCAATAGACATTCTAAAGGCTTCAAAAGCGTGGGCATGGATGAATGGAGATACTCATGTATTTCCGGAACATATTCAGCACTTGTTTCCATGGATTGCTGGCCACAGGTTATGCCACCCAAGTGAAGGTTCAGTATCTATAGAGAGGGAGCTTTCAAATAAATTGCTTCAATCTGTTCCAGTAAGAAAATGATTGAAGCAATCAAAGAAAGGGCCAGAAAAAAGCAAACGCCATACATTTTGCCAACTGGCTCTGGAGCCATTTTTATAGGTGTTTTCTTTACTCTTTTTCTCATGGGATTGGTTTATGGAAATAACCTAACCCTCCTTTTAGCGTTTTGCATGTTTGCCTTTTTAATAGGAATTATGTTCAAAACCCACGAAATGGTGAAAAGGTATTCTCACATTTCGATACATCTTTCAGATGGAGCATCTGCACAGATAAAAACAAATTTATTAGGAAACTTTCACATCGAACTTCAATCATCCAATCAAACGTTGAAGGCGCAATCAGGCACTGGTACTTTTCAAATCAATGCTAAAAGAGGTCGCTATCCTATTAAAGTCATCAAGGTATGGACTTCAGGGGAATGGGGGCTATTCAAAGTATGGAGATACGTACCTGGTACACGAACTCTCTTTGTATATCCCAGACTGGAACAAGTTGAAAAAAGTTATTTTAGGGAACTTCACCAAGATGGTGCTGAGGCCTTTCACCAGCATAAGAGGTACGAGCGTGGACAGGCGTCTAAAAGAATTGACTGGAAGGTTTACGCAAAAAAGGAAGAATTACTTGTTAGAGACTTTAAAGAAAACAAACCAGACACGATTGAAATTAACGAAAAACATCTCAAAGGAGACTTTGAGTCTAAGGTTTCAAAAATGGCTTGGCTCGTTAACAAGGCCCATTCAGAGGGCATGGACTGGGAGTTGAAGCTAAACAAAGGAACTTATCTTGCATTTTCTCGTGGAGTTGCTCATTTCAAAAAGTCTATGGAGATTTTAAGTGAGGCCTGAAAACAAAACAGTATTCTATCTATCTCTTATTCCTGCTCCGTGGTTTTGTTTGGATTTTTTGCCTACTTGGTTTCCACCAACTCTTACAATTTTCTTCCTAATAAGAATATTCTTTCACTTGAATACTATATTATTAATTTCTGCATCTATCTTGGGCTCCTATCTAGCATTGAAGGAGTTTGGAAAAAGGCTTACACCAGAGGCCGCAGTTTCCATCTTAAATATAATGCTGGCATCAAAGCTTGGACAGAAGTGTGTGAATTTTAAAACTCATGCTACACTCGGTTTACTTTGGATAGGTTCTTTGGCCTTGTTTAACAATTCAATCTACTACCTTTCATACCTATTGGCAGCGGCCTCTATTATATCACTTATGCTTAAAAGTGCTCCTGATGAAAAGTTCAAGATGAGTTTCAATCCAAGTTTATCAGGCCTCATACCTATACTTAAATCTCTTCCTTTAATATTGATCCTATTTTTCGCCTTTCCAAGATTTAGAGGCTTTCTACCTTCTGCGAATCAGCAAAACCAACAAAGTGGTTATTCAAAAAGTGTGTCCAATTCAGATGCTTCAAATCTAAATCTCTCTGACAAAGTGGCCTTTTATGCCGAAACAGGAAAAGAAATCAACCCAGAACTTCTTTACTGGAGGGGAAGAACTCACGAGGCAACAGATGGCTATAATTGGAGAAAGGCAAGTGTTCGCCACTCTTCTATTCCTGTTCACAACTCCCCTAATGAGCTTTTAACATACACGATGAAATATGAAAGCGACTTCAGTGGTGACATTATTCTTTTGGACCACCCTATTCAAATCCTTGATTCCAATTTGAGACATATAAGAAACGAACAGAGCAATACATTTAAGAACTTTAGAGATGGTAAAAAGTTTCAAGTAAAGGCCTCGTCACATCCAATGGCAAATCTTCGCTCAAACATAGAAGGCGTTAAGGAAAAATACCTGGCCTTACCTGGTTTTTTACCAAGTTCATTTAAAAACATGTTCAAAACTATATCTAAATCACCCAGGGATTTAATAAACGACTTCAAGAACAGTCTAACCAGGAATGGTTTTAAGTACAGTTTAAGCCCAGGGCCTATGCCAACTTTATCGGAGTTTATAGAAAATAAGTCAGGGTTTTGTGGTCACTTCGCATCATTACTTGGTATCTATTTGAGGAGCAACAGCGTGCCTTCCAGGCTAGTCAGTGGCTTTCAAGGTGGAACATACAACCCAAGCGGAGGCTTCTATACGATACGAAATAAGGATGCACACGTTTGGGTTGAATACCATGACGGTGAATCATGGAGGAGGGTCGACCCCACTTCATTTGTATCTCCTGAAAGGATAACACTTGGGGTTCAAGGTCTAGGTGGCCAACAAGCGTCTAAATCAACTGGTATCTTCTCTCAAGGACTTTTAGAGGCACAAGCGTGGATTGAGAACTTAAACTTCAGGCTCGCTCTATTTTTTGACAATTATAACCGTGAAGCACAAGAGATTCTGGCCAAGGACTTTTCCCTTACTTTAAAAGACTTCTACCGCATATCCTTTGCTCTTTTAGTCTTAACCATTACTTTTCTATTCTTCTCCTTTCGCCACAAAAATAAAGGTATGAGTAAGGAAGATATCCTATTTAAGCGATTTGAGAAAAAACTTCTAAAGAAGGGACTAAACATAACCAAGGACATGAGTGAATTGGAAATAATCGAGCTGTGCAAAAAAGAAGGCCTTCCTTCTACTTATGAAGACTTTGTAACTTCCTATAGAAAAGTTAAATATATGAATCAAAGTGCAGACAAGGAGATCGCCAATAAATTCAAGTCCTTATAGGCGGAAAAAGTTAAAAACGCCAACTTTCTGTGCAACTTTAGAATAGCTCTCCAAGCTTAACGCTACCTTAATTAAAACTAACTCCCTTTTAGATTCAATACCTTAATGTTATGCCGAAATAACTTTCTACTATGGCCTCAATTTTTTTTTAGAACAAATTCCTATTCGCTAATATTATTTAAAAACCTAAAACAACCAGAATCCTTCGGAGAATAAAAATGAAAGACTCAAAACTAGCTTTTAAATTCGTAATAGGAATTCTTATCGCCATCAGCTCATCCCTTGCACATGGACAAATGAAGGGGCACCTTGATGGTGTGAAAGTCATAAATGGAAAAACAATTATATTCGGATGGGCCTGTGTAGTGGGTTCTAGTCGACAAGTTAGTGTTCACCTCTACGGCGGAACAAGCACAAATAATAGATCAATTATAGGTGGAACAACTGCAAATAGAAAAAGTGAAGATGGTGTTAGACGAGCGTGTAAATCTAAAGGGAATCACAGGTTTGAATATGTTTTAAGTTCAAGTAAACTAAACCAGTTCAAAGGGAAAAAGGTTTGGGCATTTGGAATTAGACCAAACAAATCCCTCATAGGCTCAGGAAGCAAATCAATCCCTATTCCAGCTGTGAGATCGATTGCAGTGAAGAAGATAAGCGAGTCTCAGGCCAAATCTGAAAGAGGTGATTTTGATCATGAGCGAAAAGCAGACTTTAACAGAGATGGGGTTTTAGACATTGTTAGATGCCAGGGAACTCCAAGAAAGACTAAGAATGGACATACGCGCTTCCATCACGAATTTGAAAAGAATGTAAGAGTTCAGATTATAAATGGAAAAAATGGTAAAGAGCTTTACGGTTACTCATTCGAAGGTTTTAAAAGAGCACCAAACCATACAAGAAGAATTATAAACACATCTTGCGAGATCGCCTACTTGGAAGATGGCTACCCTTCCGTTGTTATAGGTAGCCATTTTGAGAACTACTATGCAGACAACAAGAACGCTCCCAAGTATAGGAAAGCTCCACAAAGAATTATCTTAAATAAAAGATCGTCTTTACAGGGAATGCTCTTAAAGCATGGAAACATCAACTTTGACTCCGTAACCAAAGATCTTAGATGTAAATCTTTTGACCACCATAGAATTGGAAATGGAGCATATTGCTTCTTTGCAAGTTACCCAACATTTGAAGATAGAAAAAGACCGGCAGGTGTTACATTTACAAGCCTTGTAAGACTTAGAAGGTCTGGCAGCAGTGTAGTATTAAATGACATTACCAAAAAGACAGGACTTATATGGGACGGAGTAAGGGGAACCCACGTAGCCAAATACCCACTTAAGCACAATGGCCCACACTACGGAAAAAGAAGAGAGAACGCAAATGTAATTAGTGGCGACTTTATGGATCATAATGATGACGGCCTATATGATCTTTTTGTTGTGGGACAACATATGAGTTTTTATAGATTCAATATGAAGCTTGACTCAAGTATAGATGTTGGATTTAAATTTACCAAGTCAGTGCTCACAGCTCCTTCGGTACATGGTGGACCGAGTGAATACAATAGAGTTAGAAGCTTTCCATCACAGTTCAAGAAAAACTGTGTCTATGTATCGGGTGAAGGAAGAAGTATAGCGGGTAGTTTAAACTACGTAAATGACCACATAAGATGTTACGACAACAAGAAATGGGTAAAAATAGATATGCCAAACTCTTTCTCAAGCAATTCATGGAATGCTCAATTTATTGAGGGATCAAGAGGAAAAGTGATAGCAAGAACAAAGAGGAGGCTTAAAAGCAGTTATGAACAAGGTTTTACTTATTTTGAAATAGATTAATTATGGAGGCGGCCTATCAAGGCCGCTTTCTTATTCAAAATGAATATGTTCCACCAACACTTGTGGCCAACTCATTAATTAGCTTAAGATAACCCTTCTTGGCCCTTTTCCAATCTTTGGCATACACACTATTGGACAAGACTATTAGGTAGGTGTCTATAGTGGGATCAATCCAAATAGATGTTCCGGTATAGCCTGTATGTCCGTAAGATATTCCTTTAGAGAAAAAGTCTCCTGAAGGTTTTTTAGAATAACGACTTGAAATATCAAAGCCAAGGCCACGCGAGCTATTTGGTGTCTTAACTGTCATTGAGTTCACTTGGGCATTTGATATAACCCTTTTATTGCAACTTATACCTCCCTCTAGAAACATGCTTGCAAACTTGGCCAAGTCATTGGCCGATGAAAAAATACCTGCATGCCCAGCAACTCCACCCAAATGTTTAGATGTTGGGTCATGGACCTGGCCTAGAGAATAGTTTGTACTTGTTGGAACACATTTTTCTTTGCAACTTGGTAAGTTTTTCATTGGCCTAAATGAAGTGCTCTCCAACTTTAGTGGCTCTAGGATTAAGCTTTTAACTGCCTGATCAAGATTAGTGCCCTCGAGCTTCTCTAGTGCTTGGCCAAGAACCAAATAATTAAGGTCACTATACTTAAACTCTCCATACTTAAACTCTGGATCAGTTGCCAAAATGGCACTCCATGCATCTTTTGTATTTAATCGATAGAAACTACTGCGCATGCTAGGTCTAAGTCCAGATTCATGTCTAAGAAGATCCTCAAAGCGAAGCTCAGTTGTTTCACTTCGCTGATACTCTTTAAGAGCAAGCGAAACCCTTCCTTCAAATGGCAATTTGTTTTTCTCCAGAGATTTCAGAAGTGCAGTGGCACTAAAGAGCTTGGTGATGGAGGCCACATCAAAAATTGCGTCTTTGGGCATCTTCATCTTTCCATCAATTGAGCCATATGCTTTATGAAAAGATATGGATTCTCTGTGCCCAACCAAAACCACTACGCCTGGTATCTTATAGGCCTCAAGGTAACTATTTACCAAGGTGTCAATCTCAAGCTCGAGTCCCTTAGGGGTAGACTGAAGAGTCTCTAGGCATTCACTAAAGACGCAAAGCGAAAGTATCATGGATAAGATGAGAGGTTTCATTCTTTTTTATTAGCTTAAAAAATACTTCCTGACAAAAAAGTTCAAATGTCTTTTAATTATTAAATGAGCAATCAAATCTTAAATGCACTGCGCCTTTCAGGGCCTGGAATCTTATATGCCGCAGCGGCGGTGGGAGTTAGCCACATTGTACAGTCAACTCGAGCTGGAGCCGAGTTTGGGCTTGGACTTCTCTGGGTAGTTGTTTTTGCAAACCTATTAAAATACCCATTCTTTAAGGCCGGAGCACAGTATAGTACTGTGACAGGCCAATCTCTGCTGAGCGGATACAAACGGATCGGAACGTGGGCGTTGGTACTATTTGTTCTTATTACTTTTCTCACAATGTTTGTGATCCAAAGTGCGGTGACAGTGGTAAGTGCAGGGATTGCAAATTACATATTTTCATTTCCTTTTAGCATTCAGACCACCTCTATGATCTTACTTGTCATTTGCTCTTTAACATTACTCGTTGGCAGCTTTGGTTTGTTGGATAACTTAGTAAAACTCATCGTGGCCGGACTTTCTCTAACCACAGTTTTGGCAGTCGGGTTTGCCATATTTGGGGAAGTAGAAAGAAATGCTCAACCCAATACTTTTAGCTTTGCCAATTCAAACCACTTATATTTTTTAGTAGCATTAATTGGCTGGATGCCTGCTCCATTAGATGTACCAGTTTGGCAAAGCATATGGACCGTGAAAAAAAGAAAACAAACAAAAATTAGTGTTGCACAAACCCTCAAGGACTTTAAGTTTGGCTACATAGGAACAGCAGCATTGGCCGTGCTGTTTCTTTTACTAGGTGCCATCGTTATGTATAGGAGCGGGCACAGCTTTTCCCCTAAGGCAGTGGTATTTGCCTCCCAATTCATTAATCTATATTCAAGCGCTTTAGGATCCTGGGCGATGCCTTTGGTCTCAATTGCAGCATTCCTAACAATGTTCAGCACAACGCTTACCTGCTTGGATGCATTTTCTAGGGTAATGCAAGAGTCTATGATTCAGCTTTTTGGCAGTAAGTACTCTAAAAGGGAGTGGTACTCCTTTTGGGTTTTGGCCACAGTTATTGGTGCTTGTATTTTGCTATTTAACCATTTGGGAAGTATGAAAGAGCTTGTAGACTTTGCAACGACAATCTCTTTTTTAGTAACACCAATTTATGCTATTTTAATTCTCAAGGTGATGAACTCTCAGGCCCTGCCGCCAAATTGGCGATTCGGCAAACTGGACATGCTTCTAGGGATTGGCGGAATTCTTACTTCCTCAATTATTCTCGTTTATTATTTAAAACTTATTGCCTAGGTTTTTAACTACATTTTATTTATTTGGCGACTCTCCCCTACAATTAAAATTGGCGCTTAAAGAGTCGTCTTGTTTAGTCGTGTTTACAACTATTTGAAACTAGAATGGTGAAAAATTTTTCTGGCTCCCAACATACTATTGCCACACAATATGATTAGTTAAAAACCCCCGAAAAGGCTTGCTGGATGTGGATTTCAGAAAAATTAATCTTGGTTGCCATCACCATTTTTTTAGGCTCTTGTGCCGGCCCCACCAGTCCATTCGGAGCCCAGGCCTTGGTCTTCTCTGAGTTTAGGGCAGAACCTCAAAAGCTTATTAAACATGCAATTGAACAAGAAATTTCTCAAAGACAGGTTTACCACACCCCTTTTGATTTAGTTTTAAATATTAAAGACGATAAGAATATCCCTAAAGATTTTAGGTTTGAAATACTTCACAATGGTAAGCGTCTTCATAGATGGTGGAGAAGCGAAAAAATACTGATGAACCCCCTAAACCCAACTCAAGCAAAAGTGGTTTTTGAAAATTTGTCTCTTCTTCCTGGAAGAAAAAACGAAATCACCTTTCTTTACTACCGAGATGTAAACTCCAAACCTGTGGCATACAAATTTCTACCACCACACTGCCCTCTAAGAACAGGGAGGTCGATTGCAAGCCTGACTCCTTTTCAACCAAAAGGAGTTCACATAGAAAGCTTGGAAAGTATTGCCAAAAACAATGAAATAAACCCTTCTCTGTTGGCGGCACTCGTGGCGCAAGAAAGCTCCTTTAACCCATTGGCCATAAGTTGGGCCAAGGCCTTGGGTCTGACCCAAGTGACTCCTCTTGCAAACGAAGACATCTTAAGACAAAGACCTGAGTGGAAACATGATCCACAAATTAAAGACTTAAGTTTTTTGGAGCTTAAAGCTAAAATTCTAACCAAGAAATTAACTAAGGAGCAGGATTGGAGACTAGATGAAACCAAGTCTCTGGAAGGCGGCTCCATCTATCTAAACTTATTAAGCGATTATTGGAGCAGGCCAAGTGTTAAACAAACACTTGATCGAAGCTTTAATAAAGATATTCCTCTAACAGACATCCTGCTTGCAAGCTATAACTCCGGTGCTTACAGGGTTAAGAGATCAATACTCAGAAAAAAAGAAAAATGGCTAGAAAGCCGAGAGCTTAAAGAAGCAAGAAAGTATGTGATGAATATAAAAAGCTATTGTCACGCATTTGCAATGAACCAGGAGACATTATGAAAACTAAACCAATGTTTTTTAACATCATGCCGGCAGTCTTTTTAATGTTGGCCTTGGCAATGCCAATTCAAATAGCTCTCATTTATCGGATAAACATCTTGGACTTTGTGGGTATATTTTCAAAACTTACACCCTTAAATATTGTGCTGATGATGACTTTTGGATGGGTTGCATACGCCACGCATAGTTTTGATAAAAAGCTATTTTTGCTACTTCCAATTCTAAACTTGATTGTTTTTGCGAATAATTACTTCGTTGGTGCATTTGGGCAAGATTTTAGCATTCTCGAAACAACGATTAGCTCAACAGCGTTTCTTGTTTTAAGCATGACCTTTTACTCCAAAAGTATATATAGAGTTTTTAACGAGAAGAACTTTAGGTGGTGGCAAAGTGTTCCAAGGAAAAAGCTAGCTGTGCCTTTAACGATATATACCAACTCCAATACCATCAAGACCAAGAGTTTTGATGTATCAGAGACAGGAATTTTTGCCGTATCCGATTCAGATCTTGATCTTTTTAAGGCATCAAAAGATCAAGAATTGGAGCTTTGTATTCACCTAAGCGACCAAGTGCTGCAATGCAAAGGACGGATTGTTAGAAAGGCACTCTCAAGAGGAACATACCCTGAGGGTGTGGGTATACAATTCTCAAAGGTCGATGGAGACCTACCTGGATGGCTTCAGTCCCAGGCCGCATAGACTCATTTGCAGTGCGGACCTGTCGCACTGCGACTTAGTTAAAACCTGACGAAACCTCATAAAATACTTTAACAAATCCGTTCATCTAGTTATCCTTTATATATTTGAAACTACATAAAGGAGTATGAATGGAACAATTGGAAGCATGGACCGGCGCGTTCGTGGGAGCGGTTTGGAGTTTACCTCTAATCGTCCTGCTAGTTGGAGCTGGTTTAATCTTTTCTCTGTATTTTGGCTTTCCACAGCTATTAATGTTAAAAAACGCTTGTGATATCGTCAGAGGCAAGTTTGACGACCCAAATGATCCAGGTGAGATCAGTCACTTCCAAGCACTTACAACAGCATTATCTGCAACTGTTGGTCTAGGTAATATTGCTGGTGTTGCCGTTGCTGTAGCAGCTGGTGGTCCTGGGGCCGTGTTCTGGATGTGGATTACAGGCTTCATTGGAATGTGTACCAAGTTCACCGAAGTTACTCTTGCTTTAAAATATAGAGAAAAAGGTGAAACTGGCCATATGCACGGTGGGCCAATGTTTGTAATAAAGAACGCCTTGAGTTCTAAATTTCAGTGGCTTGGTTGGGCTTATGCTTTCTTTACAATTCTAAGCTCTTTTGGAGCTGGCAACATGTTCCAGTCTAACCAAATGGCATCAATCATTAATCACTCAACAGGTGTTCCTACTTGGATTTCCGGATTAGTATTTGCCACTCTTGCCTTTATCGTTTTGGTTGGAGGCATTACAAGAATTGCTCAAGTTACTTCTAAGCTAGTTCCTGCAATGGTTGTTCTTTACCTTGGCGGTGCTCTTTATGTAATTCTTATTAATTATGCAAAGGTTCCAGCGATGTTTGCTGATATCTTCACTCACGCATTTACTGGCCATGCGGCGACAGGTGCTTTTGCTGGTGTTGTTGTAAAAGAAGTAATTATGCAAGGTGTTAGAAGAGCCACATTCTCCTCTGAGGCCGGTATGGGTTCTGCGGCAATGGCACACGCGGCTGCAAAGTCATCACCTATTCAAGAAGGTATCGTATCCCTCCTAGAGCCATTGGTTGATACAATTATTGTTTGTACTATCACCGCTTTGGCACTTCTAATCACAGACGCTTGGACTGTTCCAGGAGTTGAAGGTTCAGAAATGACTGCAAGAGCATTCTCTATGGGAATGGGACCTATCGGTAGATGGATTGTTACTATCGTTGTAACCTTGTTTGCCTTCTCTACTCTAATATCTTGGTCTTACTATGGTGAGCAGGGTGTTACTTTTATCTTTGGGGAAAAAGCGATTCCTGCTTATAGATATGTATTTGTTGTCTTTATCTTCTTGGGTGCAATTGCTCAGCTTCAAGTTGTTCTCAACATCTCAGATGGTGTTTACGGGCTTCTGGCCCTACCAAACATAGTTGCATGCTTTATCCTTATGCCTAAGGTTAAAAATATGCTTGTGGAGTATAAGAGAAAGCTTAAAAACGGTGAGATTAAAACTTTTAAATAAGTTTTACCTTATAATGCGAGGCCTTTGTGCCTCGCTCTCCTATCTGCATCCAAGACTTTCAAGTTCTTCAATCATGTATTCTGATTCAGGTGCCAAGCTTTCTATTAGTTGACAGGTAAAACTCTCTGGAATGCCGCTAGATCTTTTCTTAACAAGGCCGGCCATAAGCGAGTAGGCCTTAACTAAATATCGCTCACCACCGTGCTCGTATATTGAGTTGTGAGTTTTTCTAAGTTCCACAAGCCAGTTTAGGATAAGTGCAAGTTTTTCAGAGTTGCTCAAACTGTACCTTTGCATCAATCTTTCTGTGATTGAGGCAAATACAGCACCGACAATATGGATATGTTTAAAGTTTGGTCTAAGACAGCTGCCAATTATTGGAGAGCCATCTCCAAACATGACGTTAATAACTTCTGAGGTGAAAAGTTTAGATGTGTTGTCCGCAAAGACAGGGGAGCCGACTTCCCTATTCTTTTCCATACACACAACGTTATTTAGTCCTCTTTCCGCTCCATCAAGAGTGTAATATGCTATTAGGTCAGAGAAGCCTTCATTTAATGCTCCAATGACATCTCCAACTGAAAGCCCCTGAGTTAGTGTTTGCCCTCTAAGTGATTTGTGCTCACCAAAACAGCCTGAACTTGGCCTATGAAGGTCTCCAGCAAATTGTCCAGCAATTGAATAAAATACATGGTGCCCATACTCATGAGAGCCAACCATTGGAACCTCCCATAGAGGAACATTGCCAAAGCCCGCCCCCTCACGGCTCTCCTTACTTTGAGGGAGAAAAACAATGGATCTTAAACTTGGGATGTAGAATGCGTTATCTGTAATTCTTGAGTCTTCACTAATAATTTCAGTGTTAGTCTCAATAACTTGTCGCTCGATTGTATATGGTGAAATGTAGAGTCCTAATGGGTACTGAGACTTAAAATTTACTTGTTCGAGTTTTTGAATAGTTTTGTTAATTGAGTAGTTGGCCGATAAGGCAGCATTCTCATAGCTGTAACGTTCGTATTTTTTAACCCCAGGGCAAATATTTAAGACTTTTGGCTCTTGAGTGGTTACAAACTCTAACCCAACAAGTCTTCCCTGCTTAAATGTTTTTTTGAGCATCATCTTTGCATCGTAGTATGTTTCCCTTATGCCATTCATACTACTGAGCGTTGTGCCTGAAATTGAGGCCTGCATATCAATATTTCTCGTGAGAAGTCTTCCCTGAAGAAATTGAATAAGACTAAAAAATGGGTTATCACTCTCCAGTTCGGACTCACTACAGGTGGGATACTGTTTAACAAGCTCAACAGGTGAACGATTCACATTATTGATGTAAACTCCGCGCTTGTTGACCCTTGTCGACTCTTTAGGTCCACAGGAGACCAAAAGCAGAATAAAGAGAAAGAGTGGCATTTTCATAGCAGCTCCTGAACGAGAACCTTAGCACCCTTAAAACATATGGTGAAGTTGTCTTGAGACTTGTATAATGTTTACATCAGAAAGAGTGAAAAAAGCTTATGTTGTCGAAGCGTTAATAAAGGTTAATAATAATTTCATGAATAAAACAATCTTGTACTTTAAGTTTTCCTATAAATTTTTCATAGTAGTCTTTCTTATCACGACTATCCCTTTCACTCTCCTAAGACTCGCCGGATTCAATCTTCAAGAGCTACCTTTTATGTTTTTGATAATACTGGGTCTTATTAAGTTTTTTCTCGCCAAATCTCAAGACACAAGTTCGGTTCATTACGCGGTAAAAACAAAGACAAGCTCAAACCTATCAAAGCAGCAACTCGTAGATTTGAGTTCTATTTATACTAACGCTCAGGACTTGGTATTGTTACTAAACGCGGCAGCAATATTTATTTTAAATATTGTCTTGGCATCCTAGTCGTTGTAGATCATTTTCTTACTCATTCCACCGTCAATAACAATGTTCTGACCATTAATAAACCTAGCCTTTTCACTGGTTAAGAATAAACAAAGGTTAGCAACATCCTGTGGATGACCTACTCTGCCTGTGGGGTGTTGTTTGTTGGCCACAGATGAAACTTCCTCGTCAGTTATCCATCCAGGGCTAATACAATTTACATTAACATCAGGTGCGAAAGTGTTCATAAGCGCATGAGTGAGACTTACTAGGGCCCCCTTGCTGCTGGCATATGCTTCGTTACAGGGCTCGCTCATAAGTGCCCTGGTCGAAGCAATATTTATAATATGCCCCTTCGACTTTTTAAGTTTTTTGGCCAAAAAGTTTGTGAGAGTAAAGGCAGAGTTCAAATTGGTATTTAAGATCTTCAGCCATTGATGTAATTTTACTTCACCAATCCGAGAGTTATGTGGGTTTGAAATTGCAGCATTGTTAATTAGTACGTGTACTTGTTTTACCTCCTCACATGCCCTTAAGATCTCTTCAGGTCTTTCAAGGTTGCAAGGAATGTGCCTGAAGAACTCATGCTCGATTCTAGGTTCATCATTGTCAAGGCCAAAGACATAGTAGCCACTTGAAAGATACTCTTTGGCCAAAAATGAACCAATAAGTCCCGAAGTCCCTGATATCACCGCACACTTTAAATTATCCATGAAGCCTCCATTAGTTTCAGTTTAATTTTAAATGTACAACCTTGCGAATAGACGAGTTGTAAAAGTCTTTTACTCAGAATAACCGAAAATAATTCCTGACTTCTAGAGCTTCAGCATATGGATTAAAATAAATTTATGGAGGGTTTTAATGTATAAGCTACTTTTAGTTTTTCTATTGATGGCAAAAGCACAGGCCTCCTTTTATATGGATTACAAGCTAAACTATCAATCTGAAACTGATGGCGGAGACGCTGGGGCCTTCAGCTATACCAGAATGATGAATAGTCTCTACTTTGCGGCATCTATGGACCGCGATAAGCGTCTATTCATCGGTCAGAGTGTAATATTTTGGAATAAAACTCAAAAACAAGGCGATGATGCTGCAGCCGAGACCACATTGGATCTGCTAGAACTTGGTCCAAGAGTTCATTATTATTTAAATCAAAATAGGACCTGGTACACGGGACTAGTGTATAACTTCTCAGTCAAGGGAACTTCCAAAGTATCTGAAGTCGAAAGCGATGTAGATGGAAGTGGGTATATGGCAACTCTAGGATACCATTACAAGTACTCTAAAACAGTGGGAATTGGAGCATCCCTTAACTATCACAGTATTACGATAGATGAAAGGAAGCTCGACTCAACATCCAATGATGTGAGCGAAACCTATACGGCCATAATCCCTATGTTGGAAGTTGCCTTTAGATTTCGTTAAGTTCAAATTTTTCGATTTTCTGGTATTGTACTCGCCCATTTTTTACAACACTCTCAAAAAGACAAAACTCCCTGATTAATTTTTCAATGTTTATTTTCGGAAGGCCTGTGAGATTGTAATCACGGCCCTTAACTTTAGCAAAGGTCATATGAGGAATGAATTTTTTATCAGACAAACAAAGATAAGGTGCAAATCTCTCTTTTAATTTGGAGTGAATACAGCCAAGCCCTGGATTAAGGTCAATACCATACCAAAGGGTTCTTGGATTTTTAAGAGAAGGAAAGGCCCCAACGCCTGAGATCTGAATTTTAAAAGGTGAGCATAACCCAGCAGCTTCAGCCCCCATTCGTTTGATTTCGCCTAAGCGCTCTTCCTCAACGTTTCCCAAGAAACACAAAGTTGCATGGTAGTTCTCAGGTGGCACCCACTTCATATTATTCAGAAGTCCTTCTTTTTCAAATTGAAATTTTGAAAAGATTTCATCTCCACTTAAGTCTATTCCCCAAAACAACCTTTTCACTGCACACCTCGTCTTGGTAGTTTCATTACAAAACAGGTCTCTCTTCTACCCTCATCTAAGAAGAGATCCCCTCCTTGCTGGCGCATGAGACCTTTGGAGACACTAAGTCCAAGTCCTGTGCCTTTTCCAATTTCTTTAGTTGTAAAGAATGGCTCAAACAACTTGCCTTTTGCTTTTAAGTCAATGCCAGGACCTGAATCACTTACACAAAGGTGTAGATAAGATTGATTGCTATAGCAAAATATTTTAACCCACGGTTTTTGCTCTTTCTCGATAGCGTCGAATGCATTATTTAGCAGATTAATTAGTACCTGAGACATTTGTACTTCATTCGCATAGACTTCATAATTCCAACATTTACTGTCCTCTCCTGTTGAAAGTTCAATACCATTTGCTTTAAATTTTTCTCTGCTGATATCTAAAGCAAGTGATGCGAGCTTCCGCGGTGTCGTAACCTTTTTAGGGTCATTGGATGCATCCCGGGAGATATTTCTCAATCCATTAACAATGCTTGAAATACGCAACGCTGTTTCTTTACTTTTCGCAACCATATATTTGATTTTATCCCTTGAGGGCCTATCCTTTGTGGCCTCTTCCTCTAAGAAATGAAAGTACGCCATTAAAATACTTAAGGGATTATTGATCTCATGTGCTATACCAGCGGCCATTTCTCCGAGTGCACTAAGTTTAGAGGAATTCCACAATTGAGCTTGTCTTTCTCGTAATTCCCTAAAAGCATTATCAAGCTCAACATTTTTTTGATTAAGTTCTTCTCTTAAAATCGCATTTGTTTCAAAGAGAGAGTACGAGCCGGCCTGGCGACTAAATTCTGCCTCAGCTTTATCTGCAAGAACTTTATTAATCTTTTTGAGTCTTAAATTTTCTTCTCTCAAAGAATAGAATTCATTATGCTCTTGAGTGTCCAATTAGTAACCCCGTAAGTGTTTGATTAATATGAACTGAATTAAATTGTTCTCCATAGGTATGAAACCCAACTGCATTAATTTGGTTAAAAAGTTCTAAGAGACGATTCTTTTCATCTTCAGATGCCTTAAGGATATCGTTACGTCTTAAACTACATTCAAAAACTAAAGAAGCATCAACTTCGAAATCAAGGCCATCAATAATAGTTTTTAAATCCTCCACCATTGTTCCTGTCCGTTTGCCGAGCCTGACAACCACACCTGTTTCTATCGCACAAGCAAACTCTAATTCCCCCCTATCATTACATCCTAAAATGCTTCGAATATAACTTTCTCCACCATAACTAACTATAATTGGATGATTGGCAAATACGCTTAGGTTAAGATCAGATTCCTTTAAATTAATTGCATCAGCATAGGCCTTAGTAGCAGGCATGCCATCAATTTCTAAAACAACACGCTTTGTAGGGTCACTCTCTGTAATGACCATTCTTTTTTCAGTAATTTCGAAATCCTGGGTTTTAAAGATTTCAAAGGGAAGCTCGCTTGCGAAAACCAAAACATTTGCAGTATTTTGTTTAAAACATTCTCCATCAAAAACAAGTGTGCGATGAAATTTGAAATTATCCCCTGCGGACCCCCCAATAAAAGGAATATTTAAGATGCTCTTATGAAAGGCGTTGACGAAGAGTTCTTCCTTTCCCGCCATTCCGTCGATGACCATGGTTGAAAAAAATTTTGTTGAGGGTTCATTTAAAAGGACATCGGCCCTAAAACGCTGTATTTCTTCTGAGGCAGAATCAATAATTGGTGAGCTTCCATTAGTGATTAGGCCCAGATCAAAATGCAAACTCTTGCATGATATCTTGTCACTGGAGATACTCATACCCACCAAACTAGAATCTAAGTATTTGCCTTCGACAATTTCACCACCTGTTGTGCAGGCACATACAACACCATCCCAATCTTTCAAAAAATTCTCCAATTCAGGAATGAATTCTTCAGAGCCTAAAAAGACAAAAGTAACAGTCGCTTTTCTATCCAATTGACTTAAAAAGTTCTGGATACTTTCACGAGGTGCACTGTTAAATTTCTCTAATGTAAGGGTGGCATGTTTTGTTTTCATGCATCACTATTAGCATCTGTTTATCCAAGCGTCTCTTTGACAATATATGGTTTAAGAGATTTCAAACAAAAGAAACAACCTAACAGTATAGCAATAACCGATTTGTCCACCTTCAGAGAATTTATGAAAATATAGAAAATGACTAAAAGGGATAAACCATGAAACTTTATTTTACTATGCTTTCTTTAGGAATTCTAACAATAGCAGCACACGCAGGCGAACTTAGGTGTTACGAATTTGGGGTTGATTCACCTGCTAAGGAATACGAAAAAGGCCAGCTCGAAAGAATAATAGGCTGTTATCGGAATGTGTCAGATGAAAAGCTCCTTGCTTTCGTGTTAGAAGGCAAAGAGGTGCCAATAGAGACGGCAGCTCTTGTTGATAATTCATTTGATAAATTAACAATAAAACACTTTTCAAGGCATGCAGGCAAACTAAAACTTATAAAACAGACCAATGTAGACATAAACCCATTGCCAATTCCTTTGAAACCGAGTCGTAAAAATAAGGTCATCGATATCGACATAAATAAGACCACACTACAAAAAAAGCTTAAGCTAACCTTAAGAGAGCTTGAAGCTATTCACGATATTACGGTAAATAATGACGACCTTGCTATAAACCTAACCCAAGGCTCTAAATCATATGAGGAATTTAACCTCCCCGAAGCAAAAATTCCATCCGATGGCTACTGGTGGCCACAAAAGGGTGCCCCGATGGCGAATGGTGAAAACTCCCCTATGGCCAAATATGATAATTATGTAAAAAGTGTCACAGGGCAAAGTCCAAACGCTGTAAGCTGGGAACTGAATAGACACGCTGGGAACTTAGATTGGACAGGCCATTGCAATGGTTGGGTTTCGGCAATAATTCTTTATGGCTACGATGACTTTAACTTAAGAGATAGTAGAAACAACACAGTAATAACAAGGTCCGATATTCAAGGCCTAAGAAGTGCATTAAGTTATTGCACGAGAAACGCATTTTATGGAAAAAGAAATTATGGAAGACCTTGGAACGACATTAAAGATATTTATCCTCATACCTTTCATCGACTTATCAAATATTATATTGGAAACCTGCAAAAGCCTGTTTCATACGATTACAACAATACAGCTGTTGTGGACAACCACATTATATCTGGATATAAATTTACTTACGAAGAAACTAATATTCCTTATAAATATTTAGTAAAAGCAGAACTAAGGTCTCATGAATATTCCGACACCTTTGTAAATGAAAAAAGGGTTGCTCCGACCTATACGAGAACCTATTGGTACTATTTGTACACAACACCGCAAGGAACACCTTACAAGGGCGAATGGGTCAATATCAATGACCATCCTGATTTTATATGGATCCCTCTAAGGGAATCAAGATGCAGAGGTGAGAATCCAAGGATATCAAGTTATTGGTTAAATCATATGTTTACAAACCTTGAAAGGTTTTAGGAGGCATCATGCTAAATCTCGCAATCATCTTAGGGAGTACTCGTCCAACCAGAGTTGGAGCAAGCGTCGCGGACTGGGTATATGATCAAGCACGAAAAAGAGAAGGTGCTAAATACGAGTTAATAGATCTCATAGATTATAACTTGCCACTTCTAGATGAACCAAATCCACCTTCATTGGGAAACTATACAAAGGACCATACAAAGACTTGGTCAAATAAAGTTTCTAGCTTTGATGGCTTTATTTTTGTATCTCCTGAATACAACCATTCAACCTCTGGAGCTCTAAAGAATGCAATAGATTTTTTGTACAAGGAATGGAATAATAAAGCTGCAGGCTTTGTGGCATATGGCGGTACTGGTGGCGTGCGAGCAGTTGAAAGCTTACGTTTAATTTGCGCAGAACTACAAGTCGCGACGGTTAGAAATCAACTTTCATTGCTGTTAAGGGAAGACTTTAAAGATTTTACGCAATTTACACCCCGGGAACATCAGCTAAAGCAGCTTAACAACATGTTAGATCAATTGGAAATATGGGCGGAGGCCCTACGTCGAATAAGACTTTAAGCTAGTAGAGCTCTAACATTAAGTCATCCAAGTTTTCATCAACAAATCTCTTCAAATTTCCCTTAGACGATTTGAATCTTGCGATTGGAAACAAAGGTCCATCATTGATCTTCCCCAAGAATTTGGAAATCTTGTTTTTTTCCTTGGAACCTAAAGTACTTGAGGCCAGACTATTTTCTAAAAGGTTCAATTTATTGAATTTCTCCATCCCCATTAACGCTTGGACGTATCGTCTGGTCATAACGATTTTACCACTATTAGATGGGTAAAAAAAGGCAATATCAGATTCTCTTCCATCGAGATCATATCCAGGGTAATTATGAATTGCACTTGCATGCCACTCAAAATAATGTTTAATGCCATTCTTCTGAAGTCTGTAGAGCATTGTACCAAAACAAAATGAGAGATCCTCATCGGGGCCAGCACAAAGGTTGTATAGACCAAATTCTTGCCTATGCCTATCAAGCTTTTGGAATTCTTTAACAGATGGAATATCACTATACAAACCAAAGTCCCAAGTTTGGTATAGACCCTTCCCTTTTTCCCATTCGTAAAGATTTCCAAAGCCACCAATCTTAATTCCAGGCAGCAAGCTCTTAATTCGCCTACCTAATTTTGTATCCTCTTCTACTGCATTTCTATAGCCAGTTGCTTCATCGCTATAAAGGTAAACTAAAGATTTACCATCCATTCTTTTTAGAAATTTTTTGAATTGCTGTTTTAGATTAATTGAAAAGCTATCTAAATCTTGAGAAGCGTTTCTAAAATGGCCATTTAATAAATTTTTTGGAAATTTACCGTCATAAAGAAAAACATCACGACTACTACTTCTCCCAATAAACTTTTCAACATCTTTTGACGCTAAAGTAAATTTTTTAAACTCTTTATCATAGGAAATGCTCGGTGTAGGGATGTCTGTAAAGACCTTTAGGCCTATTTCATTCAATTTCTCCAGAGCCTTTAAGTGATAGGAATAATCAACGTCTTGAAGCTGATTAGCAGTGAAATACGTTTTAGGAAAAGGTGATAGCCCAATAACTCCTGCATTAATAACTGAATCTTTATATTTTTTATTTAAAACATGTAGTTTTATACTTAAGGCTCTACTGTGCTCCCCTTGAGTAATCTTCAATTTTCCGGAGTACTCCCCTTCAGGAACAGAGTCCCTTTTTAAACGAATATGAAAAAACGATTTCCTATGTCCATTCGGGAGAAATCGATTATCCTTACCATACTCAAGGTCCTCCACCCTTAATTCATAAGTCTCATGATTAAGATCTAACGCTTTAAACCTATATTTATATTTAGCAAGCTCCCAATCGTCAGGTTTTATTTTATTTTCGCCGCTCTTTAGAGTGCCAAAATCAAACACAACCTCCTTGTCCTGGTCTCCAACAACACATATATCAAGCGCAACCTTTCCATTCTTGGCGGTAACAAGTCTATTTGAGCTCTTGGGTTTACAACTAGTATTTGGACGCAAATTTTCACCGGTGAGAACAACTCCTACAGAGAATCCATCCTTAGATGTATCAGGCCTTAAAACTCTTCTATATTTTTGTTCAAAACGCTCCTTTGCTTCGACGTCAAGTGCTTTTAAAAACTTTTTTGCGTCTGATGAAATACCTTTTGGCCACACCATGATCATATTCAACGAAGCACCACTTGGATCTCCAGTGAATTTAAAATCAACAAAGGAGCTTTCTACTTTAAATTCTCCTTGAAGCGGGCTGAGAATTCTTTTTAAGTAAAACTCATATGGATGATCTTTTGCCGTCGGCTCCTTTGTTAATGAAAGGTAATCTCTCATAAAGTCAGAAACATTTGTTCGAGTTTCTATGGTTTCCGGAAATCCATCAATAAAAAACTTTCTTTTCCCCCAAAACGGTACATCCCAATAGCCTACACGATCCCAAACAAGATGATACTGATACTCTCCAGGCGGTAGAGTCATCCTGAAGACGGCCTTATTAACACCAATAGATTTAGAGACCCATTTAGGCTCAATTTGATCGTCTTCACTGCGCCAAACATCAACTTCTAAAAATCCATTTGGTTTATTTTTTCCATACATTGTTTTGTCATTAATTATTGTAAAGAAATCAGGCAACTCCCCTTTATAATAATCACCAAAACTGAACATTCTCATACCCTCCGGTGGTTTAAGTTCTGGTGGATTAAAGATGGCGATATCTGAAATTTCGAATTGCTTCTTCCCCACATGTCCGTCAGGTTCAATAAAAACAAAGGCCTTCTTTATTTTTTTAAAATTAAGTGTTCTTTCTACCTGATGAGATCCCCTTTCTCCAAGTTTTCTAGTTAAATCGAACACCAATTTATTCTTTCCGGAGACAAGAGTTGTTTTAAAATTCAACTTGGTCCAGTAGTCAACTGAATTTTCATCCTCAAATACAAGATAAAAGATCTTATTATTTTTAGAGGGATTAAAAACATCCATCGAAATTCTAGAGGATGTCTCTAACTTGCTCCTAATTTCTTTTGAAAGTGGTAAACTACGATAGCTGCCTTCACTAAACATAATGGAATTAGAGGAGAAACTAAATGCAGTACCCGAAAGCAAAATAAGACTAAAAATCACGTAACGCATTTTCAAGCACCTTTAAAAAGTCTTCTGATTCTATAAATTTTGAGTGAATACCGTTTACATAGTGAAGGTTAATCTTTCCATTAATGTGGTTTTTCCAACCCATTTCCGGTTCACGATACCAAACAGTTTTATCGATAGGTGCTCTTAAAAGAACAATATCACCATCGTAGTCTTTAAGCTCACATGTCCAAAGAGCTTCATAGTTATTAAACTCGATGTTTTGGTGTCTAATCCCATGTGGAATAGGAAGACCAATATAAGATAGAGCCCTGCATTGGGCTCTGATAAGATATCTTTTAACTCGCCACCCAAGGGCCATTTTAATTTTTCCTAGTATGCTAGAATCAAAACCCCGTGCACCTTTGAGGTCTAGTCCAGGACCAAACGTATCGAACATAATGATCGGACGCACCTCCATTCCAAGATCACGCAAAATTCTTCCAACCTCAAGGGCCAGAAAACCACCAAAGGAGCCCCCGGCGAGAATGTAAGGACCATCCCCACGAACCAGCAAAATTTCTTCAGCATAGGCCTTTGCCATATCGTGCAGGCTATTGCTAGGTAGCGCTACTCCGTCAACCCCTTTAGCTTGTACTCCTATTATAGGGTGCCCACTGTCAACACTCCCTAAACGCATATAATTTAGTACATTTCCACCGACACTATGAAAAACAAATATTGGCGCCTTTGTGCCACTTCTTTTTATCGGTACAATACTTTTACAAATATTTGGAACGAACAGCTCCCTGTCCTCATTACTAGATCCTTTTATTTGCTCAACGTCTTCCTCAAAATTAATGTTGGGAGATATGTGTTTAATAATGCCACCTAAAGTCGGATCTTCTATTAAAATAGATAAAGGCAAGTTCACTTTCAACTTTGTTTCAAGTTCTCTAAATAGGTCTACGGCCAACAAAGAATGTCCGCCTACGTCGAAGAAGCTATCTTGAAATTTACAAGATTCAACCTCTAATGTTCGCATCCAAATCTCTTTGACAGACTCCACAACTTCAAGAGAGCTATTAGTGTGCACATTCTGCTCTTCAGATTGAGTATTTTCACAGACCTCAAGAGACTCAAGTTCTTTCCTATCTATTTTACAGTTTAGAGTTTGTGGATATGAGTCGACCACATAAAACTGAGAGGGGATCATGTAGGACGGAAGGGTTTTAACAAGCTGCTCTTGAATCTTAAACTGATTAAACCCCGACTTATTGTGAACCCTTACAAATGCAGCTAAAACAGGATTGGCCGTAGCTTTATTTTTCACAACAACCACTGCTTCATTGATATTAGTTTGTTTTGCAATTGCTGTCTCAATCTCACCTAACTCTATTCGGTATCCGCGCAATTTTATTTGACCATCACTACGACCAATGCAAACTAAATCGCCCTTGTTATTAAATCGAGCAATATCGCCTGTCCTATACATTCGTCCTTTTAGAGTCATGGAGTTGGGAACAAATGATTGTTTGGTTAGTTCTGGTTGCTTATGATACCCCAGGGCCAGACCCTCGCCAGCGATATAAAGATCCCCGGCAACACCGTACGGAACTGGAAGCATATTTTCGTCCAATATATACATGCTTGTATTATCAATCGGCCTTCCAATGGAGACATAATCATCAACATACTTGACACGTTCACAGCTTGACCAAATTGTTGTTTCGGTAGGGCCGTACATGTTCCATACTTGAGATGAGACACTGGCCAGCTGTTTGGCTAAGTCGACTGGAAATGCCTCCCCACCGCAAAGTACCTTAAAGTCTTTACCGCCAGTCCAGCCACAAGAAAGCATCATTCTCCAAGTAGTAGGTGTTGCCTGCATAACATT
Organism: Halobacteriovoraceae bacterium; assembly: GCA_002718735.1. Next base: position 24,732 of record PBFR01000035.1, read on the forward strand.
CACATTATACTTTTGGACGAGGTGAATAAGGTCTTCTGCGTCCATGGTTTCAGCTTTAGACGCTATAATTAATTCTCCTCCTACCAGCAGTGGAAGATATAATTCTAAAGCGGAGATATCAAAACTAAATGTAGTGACTGCCAAAAAAGTATCATTACTGTTCATGCCAGGTTTTTTAGACATGGAGCAAAGGAAGTTATTTAAAGCGGCCCTGGAAACTTGAACACCTTTAGGTAAACCAGTTGATCCAGAAGTGTATATAACATAGGCCATGGAAGAGTTCTCAGACTTCTTTACTCCTGTAAACTTCTTAGAAAAATTAAAGTCATTGAAATTTTTGTGAGTATCACAAAATTGTTTAAACTTAAGCTCCCTTTCAACATTAGAAACAATTAATTTAACACCTGAGTTTTTAGCAATATAATCAAGCCTGTCATCAGGAAATGTTGGATCCAAAGGAACATAGCCACATCCGGCCTTTAAAATACCCAATAAAAATATAGGTGCATTTACATCTCTATCGCACCCAAGACCTACCAGATCCCCGCTCTCAAGTCCGAGCTCAATAAGTTCCTGGGCAATACTATCACTGTATGTTTTTAACTCTTGATAGGTTATTTTTTTATCGCCTGAAATGATGGCCACTTTACCAGGGTATCTCAAACTATTTCTATCAATTAATTCAACAAAATCTTCAGTGGTGTTTAGTTTATAAGTATTATTGAAACTCTTATAAAAGTTCATAAGACTTTTAGGTTTACATTCATGCCATGCTTTATCAGGATCATCGATTGCAAATTCGACTAAATCAAGGAAGTATTCATAAAAACGATCCATAGTCTCCTTGAAAAATAGATCTTTCCTATAGACCATTGATCCTTCAATTTTATCAGGTGAGGCCTTAACCCACATATTAATATCGACACTTGCATGAACGCAGTCCACATTTACTTGTTTATAAAGCGAACCGTTAAACTTTTGTGACCTGCCACTTATATCTTGAAACGAGAAAAAGGCCTGATAAATCGGATTAAATCCCGCAGTATTGGTTTGATTGATATTGCGACTAATTTCAGAGAATGGAACTTCTTGATGGGATAGGCCCCAAGCGACCTCTTTCCTAATAGCATTAACTGTGTCTATTGGCGCTTCTTTCCTCTCTCCACACACGACACTACCATTAACAAAGTACCCAATAGTATTTAGAAACTTTGAGTTATTTCTCCCTCTAACTGGCATTCCTACAATGACACGATCCATCCTTGAGTAATCCATCAAAGCTTGGGTATAACAGCTCATCAAAAGACTATACGTACTTACGTCATATGCTTTAACAAACAAACTTATTTTTTCAACCAAATCTGGGGAGAATTCAAATTTCACCTCATCAGCTTCAGTATTTATAGTTGCTGTTCTGATTTTATCTGTGGGTAGATTCAGCTTTGGCAGCTCACCAGAAAGTTTATTCTTCCATGCTTCTAATTCGAGTTGGTACTGATTAGATTTCAAATATCCTGCTTGCCATGAAGAAAAATCCAAATAACCCATTTCTTCTTCCGGTAATGCCATATTTGAATATGCTAAGTCTAGATCCCTAAAGAAGATATCGAAGGACCAGCCATCAAAAATAATATGATGAAACATAGCAAAGATAATATAGTCATTCTCCCCAAGCTTAAAAAGTTTGACAGAAAACAATGGTCCAGCCTCAAGGTCAAATGAGACCCTAGCGAACTCATTCATTTGGTCACGAGCGCTCTCATAAGTTGCATTAATTTCTTCAATTGAAAAATTTAAATCTTGTATCGCAAGGATCTCTTGTTCGTTATTTTTATTGATTACCGAACGGAGGGATGGATGTGCTTCAATCACAGTTAAAAATGCATTTTCAAGTCGATCCTTCTCGACTGAACAAGATATCCTAATCGCTGATGGTAAGTGATACACTCCACTATTATTAGGGTTTAACTTCTCCCAAAACAGGGTTTGTTTTTGTGCACAGGAAAGTGGATAGCGGCTTTTCTTTTCGACAGGTGTTTCAATAGGATTAATTCTAGAGCAATTAAAGAAGTAGGTGGAAAACTCAGCTAGAGTCGGTGCACAAAGGAGATCTTTTAACTTTACATTTACGCCATACTTCTCCTTGGCCAAATGACAAACATCTACACCTAAAAGGGAATGCCCACCGATGGCAAAGAAATTTGCATTTGCAGGTATATCTTTTATTTTTAAAACCTCCTGCCAGATATCACGCGCGATACTAAGCTCATTTTCGTCAAGACTAGGAGTAGGTTTAATGGCCTCCTTCTTTCCACTGGGCGTCTTCTCTACTGATGCTTTCAAATTTGTACCGCTAATAATTTGCTTGAGATTGGTCTCATAGGTTTTCAACCAAGCTTTGATAGTGTCCTCTTTAAAAAGATTACTATTGTATTGACATTCAAGAGTACAAATATCTCCAAGCAGTGTTGCATTAATGAATATTTCAAAATTTTCAAAATTACGCGGATTACTCACATACTGTGCACTTAGTTCACCAAACTCCATTCCCTGTCCAGGATACTGCTGATCAACGTTAAAAATAACATTTACAAGTGGAATTTTGGATGGGTCTCTTGGAATTTTTAAATGCTTTAGAATTTCTCCAAAGGTTGTATTCTGGTGGTCAAAAGCATCTAACATTTTATTCTTTGCTTGCTCGAACAACAAGGAAAATGGCATATCATGCTTAAAATTAAACTTAATTGGCAGTAAATTTACCAGGTGACCAACTAAATTCTCATGTCCATTGTTAGCTTGAGCTGCACTACTAATACCTACAACAATTTCTTCTTGTTTTGTAAGATCATTTAGCAAAAAAGCAAAGTTTGCCAACAAAAGCTGGTAGATACTCTTTTTACTTCGTGCAGCATATGAACGAGCATCAATGATTGTTTCAGGAGAGATATGATAATCGATCCTAATAGAATCGTAGGTCCTGATACTTGGTCTATTAAAGTCTAGCGGTAGATTTAATTCGCTAGGCAAATCTCTAAATTCATCAAGCCAGTACTTAGGAATTTCTTGATCCTGTGTTGATTTTTCCAATGCGTATTCGTAGAAACGAGGTACATCTACCTTCAAAGGTATTGCCCCCTTTTTTGTAAGCAATTTGTAATAATTACTAATATCAGAGACAATTAGGGCCATTGACCAGCCATCGCAAACGAGGTGGTGACCAGTTAAAAACATGTAATGCTCTTGCTCTGAGACTTTCAAAACTTCTGCTTTGAATACAGGTCCACTATTTAAGTCAAATTCGTATTCTGTGCAGGTTCTTGCATGTGCTTCAACTGTCTCTTCATGATCAAAGTTTCCAGTACAATCCATAAAATCAATTTTTCTAGGTGTGTGAACACCGACCATAAAGTCTTTGCCACGTGGAGAAAATGTTGCTCTAAGCGCATCCCTTGAAGCTATAGTTTCATTAAAGGCCCTCTCTAATGAAGGAAAATCCAATTTTCCCTTAAGAGCAATTCGAATGGACTCATTATAACAACGGTTGGCATTTGGATCCATCTCTATACTCGCCCAGATTTCCCTTTGCGAGGCAGTCGTCGGAACACTCGTAACTAACTCCCCATCTCTGAAGGGATTAAAACTAACTGTTGTTGAATTATGATAACTATTCATTTTATTCCCCTATCTAATTTGTAAGTATTGCCCATTTTTTTCTGGATGAGGTAGGAACCATCCAGGATTTCCATTGAGGTCTTTGCCAAGCCGTGCCCCCTTAGGCATCCCACCGTCTTTTTCCAGTGGTGCTCCAGGCATAAGCTCATTTTCTTGCAATTGATGAACTACGCTCATTATAGTTTTTTTAACAAGCTCTAAGTCATTTTCAGAATGTGCCAGATTGATGAACCATGGAAAGCCATCGTATTGGTGAACCCCTTCATTCCTGAGCATTGCAAAGAAGAGATCTGAATACATATAGTCATTCTCTATCCACTTCGGCTTAAGAAGAGAACCAAAGTTTATGAACCTAAGATTTGATTGGCAGTTTTCAAGATAGCAATTAAGTTCATCCACAAAGTCTTGAGTTCTTTGATTGAGAAGCTCTAGGCCTTGGACACCCACTTCTTTAAGAATTGTTAGTGCCTCCTTTGCTGCTCTCAGAGCCAAAGGATGCCTAACAAATGTACCGGCGAAATAAGTTACACCAACTGTTGGTACAGAGTCATCTCCATACTCCCAATGACCACCATCTAGTGCATCCATATACCGGGCCTTTCCCGAAAGAACACCTATTGGCATTCCACCGCCAATAATCTTTCCGTAGGTACATAGATCTGCTTTGACACCAAAGAAGGATTGGGCACCCCCTGTGTGAATTCTAAAACCAGTTATGACCTCATCAAAGATCAAACAAACATTTTCTTTTTGCGTTATCTCTCTGAGTTTCTTGAGAAACTGTTTTGGTTGTAAATCACACCTTCTACTTTGAACAGGTTCCACCAAAACGGCAGCAACTTCTCCACTTGAACAAAGCTCCTCAATTTCATTCAATGACTCTTCTTCTCCATAGTTTAGTACAATAATATTTTCAACAGCAGATGAAGGTATACCAGGTGCCGCAGGTAAAGATTTACCTTTATGAGAACTCCTAACTATAACTTCTTCGATGATTCCGTGGTATGACCCATTAAAACAAATAACTTTGTCCTTCCCAGTTATAGTCCTAGCAATTCTCATGGCCCCGAGAACAGCTTCAGACCCTGTATTGCAAAATGCACTTCGCTCATTTCCTGTTAATTCGCTAATAAGGTTTGAAACCTCGGAGACCAGTGGATGTTGGGGTCCGATCTCCATGCCCTGTGAGATCTGTTCTGTGAGGGCTTCATTTATTCTTTTATTATTATTTCCAAAGAAGTTGGATCCAAACCCACAAAGCATATCAACATATTCATTGCCATCAATATCTATAATTTTTTGTTCCATCGAGCTCTTTGAAACTATTGGGTACACAATCTCTTTTGATTCAGGTCTAAATCCAGTAACGACTCTGGGATCGGCATGGACATTCCTATTATCCTGAGCAAACGATTTAGATCTTCTAGTTTTAGTATTATACTCTTTAACAAACTTACGATAGAACTCCATTTCACTAAGATTGGTCTCACTAGTATCGGAGTTGATCTTGGCCATCGCCCCGAATGCTTTATTTCTATCTTTTGCTGCCTTTGTAGCGGTTGGCTCTAATGGAGTTTGCTTTTCAGTTTTTGATTTTGTATTTGAAGCTTTCTTTTTACTACCCACAAGTTCCAGTTGAAGCTTCATTATATTCAACTGCTCATGAATAAGATTGTCTATTTCAGATGCAGGGGACATATCGATTATCTCTTTATCATCAATGCAAAGGGAAGTATTTTGAACGTTCGATGCCATTTCAGTTGTGGCCGCGGGAACGTGCTCACTTAAAACCACGCTATCCTGAAGATGCATACTTAGGGCCTCAATCGTATTAAATTCTTCAGCTAACTGTCTAAACCCCAGATTTACTTTAAACTTCTGATTGATTTTTTGAACAATTTGGGTCAAAAACAATGAGTCCATCCCCATCTCAAAAAAACATGTGTCTTCACTGTAATCACATAAATCAATGCCAGATGCATCCTCCACAACCTGCCCTACGATCTTAATAAACTCATCATTTCGATCATTTTTCATTTTGACACCCCTAATATCTAGATTTGTATTGTTATCTGTTTTTTGATTTTCAAGCCAATGTACTGTTTTCTTAAATTGATACGTAACAGCTGGTACAAAACGAACATCTTCATTTCGATACAAAGGCTCAAAATCAACATCAATACCAAGCTGCCAAAGAGATCCAAGGCAATTAAGAAAATATGTGTATTCACTTTCATCTGGCACAACTCCAGAAACTGAGATAAACTCACAATTGAGGCCCTTATCCTTCGCTACACTATTTCCAAGCTGTTTCAGAACTGTTCTCGGTCCAACTTCTAAGTAGATGGACTTCTCATCTAAAATCTTTTCAAGTGCAGGTGAAAAAAGTACTGTACGAGCAACATGTTCGGCCCAATAGTCATTGGAACAGAAATTTTCACTTTCCAAATCTCCAGTAACTGTAGAAATGAAAGGCCTTTTTGGTGATTTGAATTCAAACCCTCCAATATAGCTTTTAAACTCAGAAATAATGGGTTCCATCATTTTGGAATGGAAAGCGTGCGAAGTGTGTAGAATTTTATGGGCCCAGTTCTTCGTTTTCAGTGTTTTTGACATTTCTTCAAGACAAGCAATTGGACCAGCGATGACAACTGACCTTCTGCTATTTATGGCAGCAACTTGGATAGTCTTAGGCAGAAGACTTTCGAGTTCTTCAACTTGTGCCATTACACTCATCATTGCTCCCCGCTCAAGGTTGGACATGAGACTGCTTCTTTTACATACGATTTTGAGTGCAGCCTCAATGCTAATAACGCCACTACAAACACAAGCACTCAATTCACCTATACTATGACCGATGTATCCATCAGGAGTTACATTGAAGCTTTCTAGCAATTTGGACAGGCAGTATTCAAAAGTAAGAATAGCTGGTTGGGTGTAATAGGTGTCATTAAGTATTTTCACATCTGCATTATCACCAAGCATGATACCTAGAAAGTCCTCAGAAAATTCTTGAGATACAATCGAGCAGCAGGATTCAAAGTGCTTTCTAAACTGGGGAAATTTTTCATACAGCTGTTTACCCATCCCAACATACTGTGAACCCTGCCCAGGGAACATAAATACAAGCTTTTCAGCTTGATTTTTTTTAGTGGATGCCCACTTTCCATTTTTTGTCCTGAATGTTCTGAGATTAAATGTAGCTCTTTTACTTAAAGAGAAAGCTTCGTTTGTTGAAAAGTTTATCTTACCAGCTTTTTCGTCTAGAACCTTTTTCATCTCGTTTAGAGATTCTTCGTTTTTAGCACTTAGTATAAAAATTTCATCTCTATCACCATGTTTATCTTTCTGATCTATGAATCCCTGGATAATAACATGGGCATTCGTTCCACCGACACCAAATGAGGAAATACCCACCAATGCGTCCTTTGCAATTGCCACATTCTCTTTTGCAGGGACGAAATTTACCTTTTCAAACTCGATATTTTTATTTGGTACATCGATACCTATTGTGGCAGGCATTAATCCATTCCTAAGCCCCAAACATCCCTTAATGAGGCCGACTACACCTGCGGCTGCAGTTAAGTGTCCCAAATTTGATTTAATACTACCTAGATAGCACTTATTATCATGACCAAACTGACGAAATGCCTTCGAAAGTGCTGCAACTTCGATGGGATCGCCTATCGGAGTCGCCGTGCCGTGCCCTTCAACATAAGCAATATCATTTGGGTTTACCCCCGAATCTAATATCGCAGAAGTAATGGCCTCAGTCTGGCCATTAATGCTAGGAGCAGTGAAGCTCATTTTGTCAGCTCCGTCATTGTTTAGCCCAACCCCTTTAATAAGAGCGTAAATGGTATTATTATTCTCTAACGCAAATTCTTTCCTCGTAAGTACAACAAGTCCTGCTCCTTCGGTAAATATAGTTCCACTGGCATTGTCACTATATGGCCGACAAAAACCATCTTTAGAAAAGATTGACCCCTCTTGATGTATATAACCCTGTTTGTCTTGGCCATGTATTGATATTCCACCGGCAATTGCAACATCACATATTCCATTTCTTAAAGCCTCGACTGCTTGAACAATTGCTACAAGTGATGTTGAACATCCTGTATATATACTAATAGCTGGACCTTTGAGTCCGATTTTATAAGCTGGCCTTGTTGCAATGTAGTCTTTTTCATTTGCAAGCATTACGTTAAACTCGCCAAATTCTTTAACTTTTTCAGAATATGCATTAAGGTTTTTGCTATAAGTATTGTTACCGGCCCCAGCAAAAACACCAACCTTACCTTGATAGGTTGTTGGATTAATCCCAGCAATCTCAAGTGCTTCCCAACAAAGCTCCAACATTTTTCTTTGTTGAGGATCCATTAATTCGCACTCTCTTGGCGTCATACCAAAGAAGCTACCGTCGAATTCTTTTCTGTCTTGAATAACTCCTTCTGCAGCAACAAAACTTGGAGACTTTTTCACAATAGAACTGACAGAGCTACACGTATCCTTAAGGTCAAAACGCGTAATGCCACAGCGATTGTTTTTTAATAGCTCCCACAATTCATCAACACTTCCTGCACCTGGGAATCGTCCGCACATACCGATAATTGCAACATCTCTATTTTTTACACCCTGACGTTTCTGATCTTTTAGTCTACCGGTAGGATTAGACCTTAGTTTGGCCTGCTCTCTAATTGTTGTTGCTTCAAATAATTGAACCGTTGAAATTTCTGGAAAAATAACTTTAAGTTCTTCGACTAAATCCATTGCAAGTAATGAAGTTCCACCCAAATCAAAGAACTTGTCATCGATTCCTACTTCATCAAGAAGAAGTACTCTTTTCCATGCGTTTGCTATTTTTTGTTCAACTTCACTTCGAGGAGCAACATATTCATTTCCTAACTCTCCTCTTCTTAAACTGGGACATCTTAGTGATTTACGATCAAGCTTACCCGAAGGAGTTTTTGGAAATTCTTCAATCTCGACCACAGCTCGAGGTTGCATATAGTTTGGTAGACGACTCTTAAGACTGGCTATTAGACTTACCTTATTCTGTAGATTTCCTTTAACGTATACGACTAATGCCGCTTCTCCACTTGGTAAAACAGGCGTCCCTACACAAACTTCATTATTAATAAAAACTTCCTGTGCGATTCTTTCAAGTTCTCCTAACTCCACCCTGTGTCCAGCGATCTTCACTTGATCGTCAAGACGTCCTAGGAATTGAAGCTCTCTATCCCTGTTAACTCGCACATGGTCTCCAGTTCTGTAGTATCTCTGATCATTTAGAAAAACAAATCTTTCATTTGTTGTCTTTAAATCATTAATATAAAAATCAGCTAAGCAATCCCCTCCTACAAATAGCTCCCCCTCTGGCGCCTCCTTACCGCTTTTGTCAATGATTAGGAAATCTACATTTAAAATAGGTCTACCAATAGAGGGCAAAGCAATCCAATTTGCTGGTTCTCCATCCAATGTTTTAGAGAAACAAACATGCGTTTCACTAGGGCCATAGTGATTAAAGAGCTTCGCGCCAGTGTTATTGAAAAAGGTTTTGATGTTTTCGTTTATTCTAAGTTGTTCACCAGCTACGGCAACATTTTTTAAATATTTCGGCCATTGTTTTGAATTACAAGCAAGCTTTGCCAGTTGATCTAACGCCACAAAGGGTAAAAACATATTCTCAACTCTACATTCATCTAAAAGGCCTAACAATTTTGTAAAGTCCTTTCTTGCCTCCTCAGTTGTTAGGACTAGTGTTTCCCCATGTATAAGGGTTCCAAATATTTCTTGAAAATGAACATCAAAAGAAATGGGTGCAAAGTGAAGGGTTCTTCCTTTGTCTATTTGTGTGCTTTGCCATGAAAGGAGATTTAATAAGGACTTTTGTCCCATCGAAATGCCTTTAGGTTTCCCTGTACTACCGGAAGTATAAATGACATATCCATTATCATTTTTAACAAGAAGTTCACCTTCATTGGATTCAATTGCTTGCATAAAATTGATATGTTCAATTTCACTGCTAAAAGACTCACCATCTCCAATTACGGCGTAGGCATTCGCCTTCTTGAGCATATAAACTAAACGTTCTGGTGGGTATTCAAGATCTAGTGGCAAGTAGTAGTGACCTGCTTTTAAGACTCCAAGAATTGCACAAATTTGGTCAAAACCTCTAGGCATCCCAATACCAACCACAGAGTTTTTTTCGGTGACAATGGTAGAGATTTTTAAAGCGATCTTGTTTGATGCTTCATCGAGATCTTTATAGGTGAATTGATTTCCTTTAAAGATAACTGCTATCTTATCGGGACTTTGCTTTACTTGTTCAATAATTTTTTCTTGTAGTGAATTTCCCATACGCCCATAACCTTTGTTCTTTAGCACTCGATGCTCAGAAGGCTATATATGCCTCTAATATTGCTCAGGTTATATTCAATTTAAGGGCTATAATCACCAAGAAGAACTTATATAAAAGGAGGGCGATGCTTAGACATTGTTAAATTAAGGCAGGCCTAAGTTAACTCTAAACTTGTGACAATTTTGTCCTCGAAAAGTATGTACCTTCCGCGGTAATTTCCATTGAATATTGAAACTTCCAAAGTATCACTATGAAGTTTTATTAAGAAATTAGTTTGATCAATTTCGGTTAAGGTTGCCTCCAAGAATCCGAAATATTTTTTGCATTTGGGATGTAAAGCTTTATAGAGTGTCTCCTTTGCAGAAAAAATAAGTGTTGGGGCAAATTTGATATTCTCAAATCTTTTAACTTCCTCTTTTGTTGCTATTAATTTTTGGATTCGATCAAACCTTGGAGCTGGTATTATTTTTTCAACATCTATACCTAAACCCGTAACTTTATTAGAAACTACTGCTATTGCAATATCGTTTGTGTGTGTTATTGATCCAACTACTCCTGATGGCCAACAAGGTGAACGGTCATTGGCCATCGGTAACTCTTTTAATTCTATCTCAGCTTTTCTAGAAGCATTAACTGCACAATACCTACCGGCTAAATACTCATCCATTCGCTTTGAAGCATAGCCACTCTGCTCTGGTCCGAGCCAGTTAGTCATGGCCAGGGCAACATTATGCGAGAGAGGTATCCTTTCATGATGAACACAAGCATTTTCAAAAAGAGAATCAAACATAGCTTCATTATATAGGGGATTCATATGAACAGTCCACCTTATACATTATTTGAATTTAAGCAATATTATTTGCCCAGCTAACAGCATTGATTGTAGAAATGATCCCTTAATAAGGGGTTTATTTGCGAATTCTACATGTATGTCAATTTTTAGGTATTGGTGGGTTGGAAAAGGTACTTTTAGACCTATGTAAAGAGCAAATAAAGTGCGGGCATCAAGTTAGCCTCATTGTGTACGACAATGACCAGAGATGGAATAACCGTTTCAGGGAGATTGGGGTAAAGCTTAACAATGATTATCTAAAAAGTGATGGTTTTGACCTGGCGCTCTTGAATAGACTCCAGGATGTGGTTTTTAAACATGAAATAGTACATACCCACGATTTAAATCCTGCCATTTACCTTGGAACTTTAAGTCTAATAAATCTAGTAACGCACGGTAAAAGGGTTCAATTTGTTCACACAACGCACGGGATGGAGCATATAAAAACCAGACCAATAACGAAACTATATGAGTTATTGGTAGGACTTACTGCTTCAAAGATTATTTCAGTTTCTGAGGCTTTTAAGCTTTACTACGAAAAACAACCTTTAACAAAACTTTCAAAATTGCATGTGGTTAAGAATGGTGTTGAACTCCCCGATCAAAGCACAAACTGTCCTAGAAGTACTCTATGCGAAGAGTTTAATTTAGATCATTCAAAACCCATTGGAGTATATGTTGCACGCATAACACCACTAAAAGACCAGTTGAGGTTAATTGAGTCCTATAGAGATTCAAACCACCAGTTAGTCTTGGTAGGCCCACCTTCCGATCATACTTATTTTACTCGCTGTAGGGAGCGTATAACACCAAACATTGTGTTAACTGGTGCTAGGGATGATATAATGGAGCTTCTCAAAATGGCTGATTATTACATTTCCACTTCAAAACATGAAGGACTTCCAATTTCCGTGTTAGAGGCCGGTGTAATAGAATTACCGTGTTTGTTATCCCAGATCCCTGGCCACTTATTGTTTAATCAACACAAGGAATGTGTATCGATACTAGGACATACTGACCATCCATTAAATGCGATTGAAGATTTTTTGAAAAATGCACACCGGTTAACAAGGAACTTTAAAGAAGAAATTATAGATAGGTACAGTGCACATACAATGCACAAAGAATATCTTTCCATTTACCAGGAAGTTTTGGAGAGCTAATGTTGGATAAAACTGCAACCCTTTTTGCACCAGGTAACTTCGGTGGAGCTGAGAAAATGGTATTAGAGGCCTTCCTTAACTTTAAATCAAACTTATGGCTTATCAGGGAGACCAGATGCCCCCAACATTGCAACTACTTCATAGAAAGGTGTAATCAGTTGGGTCTAAATTTTCGAGTGTTTGACAGTAATGCACGTTTAGATTTTGGATTAATAAAAGGTCTTAAAAAGACCATCAAGGAAGACAGAATTGATTTAATACAAGCACATGGACTTAAGGCAAACATCCTAAATGCTTTCTTACCTGTCAAGCGGATTGCAACTCAGCATGGTAGAACATCCCATAGTTTTAAAATGAGGTTAATGGAGTTCCTTGAAAATATGGCCATAAAAAGAGCAAATGCTCTAATTTGTGTTTCGAGGGAATTATATATAACAGAAACTTATAAGAACCGGTTTTTTATCGAAAACTTCGTATTACCTCCAAATAAAAGTCCTATGGATACCAATAAACATCATAAACGTTTAAGCGTTGCATTTTTTGGAAGGTTGTCACCGGAGAAGAATGTCATATCATTAATAAGAGCGATAAAGAAAAGCCCTGACTTGGATCTTCACATCTATGGAGATGGGCCGTTAAAAGAGACCGTTTTAAGTCATTGCAAACATACTCAGAATGTTTATTACCATGGGTTTGCAAAGGACCCAATGCTAGAAATGCAAAAATACAATGGAATAGTACTACCTTCCCACAGAGAGGGTAACCCCTTAGTGATTATTGAGGCATCCCTATTAGGGATTCCCGTTATTGCATCTCGTGTAGGAGGCCTTCCCGAAATGGTAAAGGATAATGGTGTTTTATTCGATCCACAAAAAGAAGGAGACCTAGAATACGCGTTGAAACAATTCCAATTAAGATTAAATGAACTGACGGCATCCGCCCAAGAAAACAGTTCAATAACGAGGCAAAGGTATAGTTTCAAGCAATGGGAAAAAAGTACACTTACCGTTTACAAAAAACTTCTACAGAAATCGTAGGCAACCCTGCGCTGGTCTAAACGCTCAAATAGTTTATTACAAGCAGAGTTGACCATAGATTCTGCTTGATGCTTGGAAAAGTTTTCAATAGCATCAATCCACTCTTCCTGTTTGTTGGCCTGAATAAAATCTTCACCCGCGACAAGGTCTGAACCTTGTGCTCCCATCTCTGTTGTTATAACAACCCTGTTTTTGGTATATGGCTCCAAAACCTTAATCCGGGTTCCTGATCCAAAGAAAATGGGCGCGATGCAAGCATCCACCTTAGCATATAAGAAATCAACGTCCTGAACAAAACCATGGAACTCTATCCCCGACATGGAGACATATTTTTGGATCCATTTTGAATCACCACTACCACAAATATGCAAAATACATTTTTCATGATCAACTTTAGGCCAGACACTCTTAAGAAACCACTCCAATCCCTGTCTATTAGGTTGCCAATCCAACTTTCCAATGAACAGAAATTCCTTTAGGCCTTTTGACTCGTATGTTTTAATTTTTTTAAACTTGAGTCCAAGGGGAGTATGTATAATTTTTTTCTTATTTGTGAACTCGCTAATTATTAAGGTGTCTTCATTTGAAATTGGTGCGATGACATCACAAAACTTTGCAACCTTCATTTCAATTTGACGCACCAGTTGACCTTGCCAGTGTAGCACTAATTTTTTTATGGGATTTTTCGTCTTTTTTGCACCTTCAGACCACAATTGATGTTCCACATTGTGTGCTCGATAAACAATTTTAGTATTTTTGGGAATAACAATTTCATTTTTAATAAGAAAT
>PBFR01000036.1 GCA_002718735.1 Halobacteriovoraceae bacterium
AGGTGCGATATGAAGTTTGAAAAACTGAAATCAGTCGCTCGAACTGGTCTCTCATTGGGCTTCTTTAAGAATCGCCCACCATTAACTTTCTAGATCCCCATTAACTTTCTAGATCCGTAACAAATAAAAGTATAGATTTAGAAATAAAAAAGCCTTCAATTAAGAAGGCTTTTTTTGTGTAACCAAGTGGGCGAAAGTTCGCTTATTGGAAAACTGGTGGGACATGCTGGACTTGAACCAGCGACCACCCGGTTATGAGCCGGGGGCTCTAACCAACTGAGCTAATGTCCCGTCGGTTTGAGTCAATTATGTTAACTCAAATCTTGAGCTTTGAAAATCAAATAATATCCATATCCCATTGATTATGATAAGAAATAGAAAACTTAAGCGCTGTGTTAATGGAGTGAATCGATGCACTTTTACAAATACTCTGGTTCAGGAAACGACTTTTTATTGGTTAATAACCTAGATGGAAAATATCGGCCACGCATTAGTTATATTAAAAATTGGTGTAAACGCCGCGAAGGCGTTGGAGCTGATGGTGTTATATTTATCGAAAACTCAAATGAGCATGATTACAGCATGAGAATTTGGAACGCAGATGGCTCTGAGGCCGAAATGTGTGGAAACGCCGCAAGAAGTAGTATTCACTTCGCCCACCACATTCTAAAACTAGGCAAAGAAAAGTACTATTTTGAAACTATGAATGGAGACTATGAAGGCCGCCCACTTGAGGGAGATATGGTTGAAGTCAAAATGACTGAATTATATGATGTGGACAAGATAAATATTTCTGATTTCTCCACCAAAGGTGCACTATATTGCAATACGGGCGTGCCTCACGCAGTTATTCAAGTAAACAATGTTGAAGACATAAATATCCACTCTCTAGGTCGAATGATACGCAACGATGTAAGGTTTCCAAATGGTACAAATGTCGACTTCCTTGAAGTTGTGGACCACAAGAACCAGGTTATTAAGCTTAGGGTATACGAAAGAGGCGTTGAGGATGAGACTCTGTGCTGTGGCACGGGGATTATGGCGGCTGCTGTGACTTGCAGAAAGCTAATGGGATGGAGTGGGGAGATAACAGTCCATGCTAAAGGCGGAAAGCTAAGTGCCGTGGTGGATGACAAATTGGAGAATCTTTATTTTCAAGGTGAAGTCAAAATGGTTTTTGAGGGCCAAATCAATGACTGAACGACTGGACAAGGCCATGCTCTCTAGAGATTTGGTAAGAACAAGATCTCAGGCAAGAATGCTTATAGAACAGGGAGATGTTCTTGTTAATGGCAAACAGGCCACAAAGCCTGGCCTTGTGGTCAAAGAAGAGGATCAAGTCGAAATCTCTGGAAGAAACCTATATGTTGGCAGAGGGGCATACAAACTTGAAAAGGCAATCGAGGAGTTTGAGCTTGATTTCACCAATTATGTCGTTGCTGATGTTGGAGCTAGTACTGGGGGCTTTACAGAGGTTAGCTTAAAAAATGGCGCCTCAAAAGTTTATGCTATTGATGTTGGACATGGGCAGCTGGCAGATATTCTAAAAAATGATGAGCGTGTAATTAACCTTGAGGGTGTCAATGCCAAATATCCAATAGATATCAAAGAAAAAGTAGACGCCGTAGTAATGGATCTTTCATTCATATCCCTTCGCTCTGTCCTGAAAAATGCCCTCAATTTACTTAGACCTCAGGGCATTGCTGTTGTGTTAATCAAACCACAATTTGAAGCAGGTCCTGAGAGGGTGGGAAAAAATGGCATTGTAAAAGAGTCTGTGGCCAAGAGTGTTTTAAACGAAACTCTTGATTGGATTAGGAAGGAAAACATTCTCATTGAAAATGTAATTGACTCCCCAATTACTGGTAAAACTGGAAATAAAGAGTTTTTGGCCTTACTTAGAATTGCTTAATCTACTACTTCGGGAAGATCGTAGTTAATAATAAAGTCTTGTTGCCTTTTTATCGCATCCTCTTCAGCCTCTTCCGTCACAAGAGCACGAAAGTCAGCCTCCCTGAATTTTTTTAGATCTTTTGGAATCTCACTTTGATTCATTGCACGTAAAGTGTAGAGACTATCCTTGCTGACAAGTTCTGGTCTTACAACTCTGTATATTTTCCAATAAGACTTTCCCATTACGGCCTTTAAACAGATACCGCGAGCGATGAAGCCTTGGTCATTGGTTAACTTCATGTGATCGCCTTTTACGATCCCATCGTCAAGGCCTCTATTAATGCTTAATACATTTTTATCTAAATAGGTGAGGATTTGAGCACTAATAGTGTCTGATGAAATAAGGGACAGGGCCTGATTATGGCCTAAAAGAAAAATAACACCAATAAGCACTCTGAGTAATGACATACTATTAGGATAAACGATGCCACTACTCAAAGAAACCGGGCATAATTTTGCTTATTCGTAGTCTAAAACGCTGTGGATATTGTCCACCTCTGATGCAAGGTTATTTAAAAATTTCAGGTTTATGAGCATAGAGATTGCTTTCACGTGGTAATTGTTTTTCTCACACAAAGAGATTGTGGCCTTTAGTGTGCCACCTGTTGCGAGAACATCATCAACAATCAAAACACTTTTCTCTTTGGTATTTGGTTTCATCTCTAATGTGTCCTCTCCATACTCCAAAGAGTAGCTTTCTGATGAAACTGGTGGAGGAAGCTTTCCTTTTTTACGGACAAGAATGAAACCTTTGTCGTGCTTTGCGGCCAAAGCTGAACCCAAAATAAAGCCTCTGGATTCGATGCCCACAACGCAATCGATTTGGTCCCAAGGAATGTTTTTTCCCATGGCCTCAAGACACTCCGGCAGTTTTTCTTCCAATAAAGGGCTAAAGTCTTTGAACATAACACCTTTTTTAGGAAAGTCGGGAACGTTGGATATGTACTTTTCCATTTCTTCTTTGGTCATGAACTGCCTCTCATTTTCTTAATTATGGGATTGTAATCTCTAGATCTTCATTATCTATGCGAATGATCGTTTTGTTAACTAAAGCTTTTGCAACACTCCGAGCTTGGGCCTTGATGGACTTTAATTCAGATTCTTGGATAAGTTTTAATCTATAGGCCTTCTTTTTCGCATCGTTTTTCTCAAGAAGTCCAATTTCTTGTAGCTGGAAAATTTTTTCCTCGAGCTGCTTGCCCAATGGCTCCTGGGCAAAGACAGTGAATGATATAAGGAAGCTAATTATCAAGTATTTTTTCATCTTTCGAAATTATCGGAAAACCATAAGTTTTCTTAAGGTTGGTTTGTAAAAGAATTCTACAATTCTCAAATTGACTACACTTATTGTACGTGATTTCAGTGGTTTGCTTCTTTACGAGTAGGCGCCTTATTTGCTCATTAAAAGCCCAACAGGAGAGTGAAATGATTAAGTTATTTAGCATTGGTTTGATTCTTTTTAGTATGGCAGCCCAGGCCAAAGATATGATAAAAGTTAATGCAATCGGATCTTCTCCAAAAGGCCAATTTGTAGCCTTCGAAGAGTTTGGAAAAATGGGCGCCTCAAATACAACATTTTCCTATATTCGCGTAAAGAATGTTTGGAAGAATAAGTATGTGGATCGTCCTATAAAGGTTGTAAGTGACA
The DNA here is from genome assembly GCA_002718735.1 of Halobacteriovoraceae bacterium. The sequence goes on from PBFR01000036.1 coordinate 3,602, forward strand.
AAGATGATCTTAATCTTGTAAGGGCCAAGGCCAAACAACTGGCGAAGAAGCGATTGGAAGAGTTTAATATTTCGAGTTAAGGAGTTTACTTGAACAGCGAATACGTCTTATCCAAGAGTCTTCAAGAAGCGATTAAAGTTGCAGAAATTACAAAAAGGCCATTATTGATAAAAGGTGAGCCTGGCACAGGGAAAACCTTGCTGGCCCATTATTACGCAAAGGAAAATAACCTACCCCTTTACGAGTGGAATGTTAAGTCCACTACAATTGCAAAGGACGGATTGTATTTTTATGATGCTCTAACTCGTTTAAACGATTCCCGTTTTGAAAGCGACTCAATTAGAAATGTAAATAACATCAATGATTATATTAGATACGAACCAATGGGCAAGGCCTTTGCCAGCGAACAGAAATGTGCCCTTTTGATTGATGAGATCGACAAGGCCGACATTGAGTTTCCAAATGACTTGTTAGCAGAATTGGATAAGATGGAGTTCACTATTCTGGAGACAGGCCAGAAAATAAAGGCAAAGCGCAGACCTTTCGTTTTTATAACTTCCAATAACGAGAAAGAGCTCCCAGATGCCTTTTTAAGAAGATGCGTCTTTCATTATATTGAGTTTCCTGATTGGGATATGATGAAAAGCATTGTTGAAGTTCACCACCCAGGTATTGATAGGGATCTTTTAAAGCGATCCTTGGATTTATTCTATCAAGTCAGAGAATTAGATCTTAGAAAAAGACCATCAACCAGCGAGTTGATAGACTGGATAAATGTTCTAGTTCATGAAGGGGCCATGGTTGACTCTTCAACAATTCCATTTGTCGGAAGCCTTCTTAAAAATGAAGAAGATTTGGAAAAACTAAAGTAATGTTTTTAAATTTTTTCTACACCCTTAGGAATAACGGGGCTCCTGTTTCCACTAGGGAGTTTTTAGACTTTATTAAAGTTATTCAAACGTTTGGAGATGAAAAGTCTTCTGTTTCTCTTGAAGAGCTGTATTCAATAGCTAGAACTTGTCTCATAAAAGACGTGAAACACTTTGACGCCTATGACTTGAGCTTTGCACAGTGCTTTGGGGAGCTCTCCAGTGATGAGGACTTTAAATCCAAGTTGATGAGCTGGCTTGAACAGGCAAAGAAAACACACCTTGATAAACAAAGAAAAAAAGATGCAATGAACTTGCCTTCCGAAGAGCTTTTAAAAGAGCTCCAAGAGCGCTTGAAAACTCAGAAAGAGCGCCACGATGGAGGAAATCATTGGGTTGGTACTGGTGGAACTTCAGCATTTGGACATTCTGGTTTTAACCCAAATGGTATAAGAGTTGGTGGAAGCTCCGGGCAAAGAAGTGCTTTGGCGGTAGCAGGTGAGAGAAAGTTTAGGGAGTATCGTCATGATGAAAAGCTTGATGTTCGAAATATAAAAGTGGCCCTTAAAAAGCTTAGAGAGCTGAGAAACAGTGGTAGACATGAGCTAAATTTAGATAAGAGTATTGATAGGACTTGTCAAAATCTGGGGGAAGTTGAAATTGTTCACACGCGCAAGCGCAAGAATGACTTGCGTCTAATTCTAATGATGGACGTCGGTGGGAGCATGACTGAACACTCAATGAGGGTCGAGAAATTATTTTCTGCGGCCCACCAAGTAAACCACTTTAAAAGCTTTGATGCTTATTATTTCCATAATGTTATGTATGACAAAGTCTACACTGACGCCTCCTTAAGGTTTGACAAAGCTATGGATCTTGAGTCACTTTCAAAGAAGTTTACTAGAGACACCAGACTCATTGTCGTTGGAGATGCATACATGGCACCTTACGAGCTTTTTCAAATGACTGGTACAATGAGAGATTTCTATTGGAGTTTAAGGGAGAATCCCAAGGCCAGCAACCGAACTGGGATTGAGAGAGTGAGGCAGCTCAATCAAATGTTTAAAAAGTCAGTGTGGCTAAACCCTGAGCCTAGCTCTCTTTGGAGCTCTCCCACAATTGCGGCCATAAAGAGTGTCTTCCCTATGAGAGAGCTCACCATTGAGGGAATCTCTAAAGCAGTAAAGGATATTGCTTAAAAGTCCTCTGGTCGCTTAAATCTTAGAATCGCAGAATTATTTCCTTTAATACTAAGTATGACTTTTGCTTTGTTGCTAAAGTTAAGCTGGTTATTATCCAATCCTAGATAAATAGATTCTTTATCTATAAACAAGGCCTCTGCAAGCCCAAAAGGCTTGTCGGTTGCGTATAATTCATTTGTTTTTAGCTGATCTGTAAGCTTTGAATAAGATACAGTGTCTAAAAGCTCTAAGCTTGTGGGATCTAGTTTAAGAATCTTGTGGGTATTTCTTTCCAAGACATAAAGGTGTTCGTCGATAAAAAATAGGTCTGCATAGTCTGGGTGAATGTTTTCTTTTTGGATGGATGTTGCACCAATTTTTACAATTTTATTAGTTTTTAGATCAACAATGGCCAGTGCTCTTGGGGCCCTTTCTTGAGCAATAAATAACTTTTGGTTTTCACAATCAATTGCGATCCCTTCAAGGCCTGCATTTGCTGGAGACTTACTAAAAGGTGCACCATAGTCACTAAAGGCCGTCTCAAAGTCGATATCTAACTTCTTCAACTTGTTATCTTTGATCAATAAAACTTCTCTAAGCTGTTCATTTACAAGGTATATGGAGTCTGAGCAACTTGCACCACCTTCGAGATCCCAAGGAGCTTTCAGCCATCGACCGCCTCCTCTCCAGAAAGCACTTTTTAAGAAGTAGCTCCAGTAACCCTCAAGTGCTTTAATGTTGATTCCCTTTGAGTACAAGGCCCTATTCGCTCCTAATCTTGCCTCGTAAAGCCAGGTATCCTCGGAGTTGTCTGAGAGAACATAAAGTTTTTTATCTAGTTTAACAAATCCACTTACTTCTAAAGAAGAATCTCCCAAGTAGATTTTTTCTAATTTAAGCTCTTTGGAAAGAGCGCAAAAACTTAGGACAAAAAGTAAAATAAATAGTTTTTTCATAAAGCAATTGTAGTTTAACTTCTAGAGGCTTCAAGTAAAAAACTCAATAAAGATTTTGCATGTGGCCCGAGCGTTTTGGTTCTTGATTTTAAGAGATACATCGGAACTGGAAGTCTTTTAACCTGATCTACACTCTTTACTTCAGCAAGCCTTCCAAGTTTTATTTTATCCCGAACTTGGTGAAGGGGAAGTCTTCCCCAACCTAGACCATTTTCAATGAGCTGCTCCTTCATGAACATATCTGAAGTACTCCAGCTCTTGGAGCCTTGGAGCTTACCCACAACTTTTTTACTACTTTGCTTCGAGGAGCTTTGCACTATGATTTGAGGTAATTTTTTAAGAAGTGATTGGTTCACTTTCTTAAACTTTGGGGAGATGACAGGTACCATTACTACATCGAATATTGGCAAGGATTCAATATGTTCTGATTGAACTAAGTTAGAACCTATTCCAAAGTCCACCTTATGTTCATTCACTTTTTGAGCAAGGCCTTCAAGAAGATCAATGTTTAAATTTAGGCTTACGCTTGGCCTTGTTTCAAAAAAGGTATTAAGTGTTGGAGCGATTTCGGCTATTGGACAGATTGCATCTATGCCCAATGTAAGCTCTGTCTCATGATCAAGGGAGAGCTCTTTGCTAAACTTTTCCAACTCTCTAAAAGACTGTAAGGCCTCTTGCGCCTTGAGGTAAAAAGCTTGACCTGTATCGGTAAGCTTTGGGCGATATTCTTCGCGAGAAAAAAGGGTAATATCGTATTCTTGCTCAAGCTTTTTTATTGCGCTGCTTAAGGCCGGTTGAGTCTTGTGAAGGAATTCTGAAGCGGCCTTAAAGCTTCCTTGCTCTATTATGGCCTCAAGTGTAACTAGTTGATCATAGGTCATTTTTGTGTATCTCTATAAGTAAAATTTATATTTAATATAAAATAATAATAATTTTATTTTATTGAAAAAGAAAGCACAATACTTGCAAGTAAAACACAAGCGAGGAGCAAAAAATGAAGAAAATACTTACTGGGCTTATTATTTCAACCGCATTTACTTTCAACCTTCATGCATTTGAAGTTGATAAGGAAAAAAGTAGCCTCTCATGGAAAGGTACAAAGATTAATGGCGAGCACTATGGAAACTTAAAATTTAAAGAGGCCAAGGCATCTGTTAAAGATGGCAAATTAGTTGGTGGAGAATTTGTAGTGGATATGAATTCAATTACTGTCACCGACTTGAAAGGTGAGTGGAAAGATAAGTTCTTAGGTCACATCAAAAGTGGCGACTTCTTTCAAGTGGAGAAATATCCTGTTTCTAAACTCGTAATCAACTCGGTTAAGGGTAATAAAGTAAATGCAACTCTTACTGTTAAGGACAAGTCTGGCCCGGTAAGTTTTGATTATAAAAAAGAAGGGAAGGCGTTTGTTGGAGATTTTAAATTTGATAGAACCAAGTTTGGAATGATTTATAAATCTGGAAACTTTTTCAAAGACTTGGGCGACAAGATTATTCACGACGACGTTTTGGTAAACTTCAAACTAGTTCCAAAAGAACAACTAGTTCCACAGAAAAAAAAGTAGAGGAAAGATGATTTATCATCGTAAAGCAAATGAGAGGGGAAGGGTGAATTTTGGATGGCTCCAAGGTCGTCATACCTTCTCCTTTGGTCATTACTACGACCCAAACCATATGGGCTTTGAAAACCTAAGGGTTATAAATGATGACCAGATTGCTGGTGGGAAAGGTTTTGACACCCACCCTCATAAGGACATGGAAATTATTACTTTTGTCACTGAGGGAGTGTTGGAACATAAGGACACTTTGGGTAGTCATGCACTTATTAAACCTGGAGAGATCCAAATTATGAGTGCAGGCACAGGAATTTTTCACAGTGAGTTTAACCATTTAGAAGACAGGCCTACGACTCTGTTTCAGATCTGGGTGGAGCCTAACAAATTGGGTGTCAAGCCTAGGTACGAGCAGTACGACTATAGTTCTAGAAAGCTTAGAAATGGGCTTACACTACTTGTTACTCCTCAAGGTGGCAAAGAAATAGCTTCCATTTATGCTGATGCAGAGATCTCTCTTGGACATTACGAGGATGGAAAAGATATTGATCTAAAACTCAACTCCCAGAAAAGTTATTGGTTGCAAGTTGTAAGTGGAAGCATTTCTTTTAATGATAGCAAGCTCGTTAGAGGCGATGGGCTTGCGATTAAGAGCGAGACAGAGTTGAAGCTTAAAAGTGATGAGGAAAGTGAATTTTTGCTTTTTGAATTAGGGTAAAAAAAAAGGAGGTCTTAAGACCTCCTTTTTGTATATCAATTAGTTTTGAAGACAACTTTTAATTGCGGCCTTTAGAGCTTCATGTTTGCTGATCAGAGTTCCCATGTTAGAGCCACCTGTTGAAGTGCATCCCCCATGAGTGTGAATCCCAATGATCTTTCCAGAAGTAACATCAATTACTGTAGAGCCTGAGTTTCCACCCATCGTGTCTACCGTGTGAGTGAATACTGATTTTCCGTACCAGAAATCTCCAGCCTTTTCTAAAAGACCTGAGTTTGTTTGCTGAGCGAAGTTTCTCTCATCATCTGGAAGATCTCTTCCGTAACCGGTAATTGAAAGAAGGGATCTTTTTTTAGGGGCTGTAAAGCTTACTTCGTAAAAACCTTGAACAGCACCAGGAAGTTTTCCTGTTAACTCATTTGCCTTTAGTTTTAAAACTGCCCAGTCATCGCCAGGTCCACCGTCAGTTGAAACGATAGTTTCTTGGTCTATTTCATAAACATCCTCAGGAGCCGAAGCTTGAGGTATTCCACCGATTGATGCTGGAGTGTTGAACTCAGCATACTTTAGTACACTTTTACAGTGGCCCGCAGTAATGCCACAGTCTTCGCTGATCATAGTCACTGTACACCCAGCGTGCTTTTCACCGGCAAAAAGTCTGCCGATTTCGTTATCATAAGAAGGGACTCTGTTATCTTCCTTGCCACAGATTGATTGGACTCCGCCAAATGATGAAACGCTCATAATGAGCAAAATTGTAGTTAATAATCCTTTATACATGCAAATCTCCTATATGCTAGGTAACAAGCCTAGCTTAAGCCCTTTAATAAAGGCACTTACAAAATCTTACATACGAATGTTAGAATATTTAGGCATTTGTCTAAGGAGATTCGGTTTTTTCCTTTTTTCTTACAATAAAGAGAGTTGCGATTAATGTGATTAAGTTTGAGAAGGTGTAGGTTATAAAATAGAATGCGATGCGTAGCCAACTAGTCTTTTTGCTCCACTCCTGTTTTTCAACTTGAATGCTGTTTTCTTTTATATATTTGAATTGCTCATCCATTTTATTTGCAAACTCTTTGTCGATGAGCTCAACATTAAGCTCTAAGCAGATATAGCGACTCAAATAATTGTGGTTGTATGAGCCTATGCTAACCCAGTCGTCATCAATAAGAGCTGCTTTTGCGTGCAAAATAGACTTGTTCCATTCATATATTTTTATCCCGTGGTTTAAATACCATGAGTACAGATAGCGGGAAGAATAGCGCTCTAGAGGGTGGTCAGAAACTTCGCCAAATATTAGCTCAATCTCCACTCCGCGCTTTGAGGCCTTTTTTAGCTCTCTTAAAAGTCTTTTTCCTGGTAAAAAATATGTTGCTGTTATCTTTATCGACTTTTCAGAATTTCTAATTGCTTTGAGATAGCTTTGATATACTTCACTTTTAAAACGCATAAAGTCATTTACTAATGATTTTGCTTTCAACTCGTGCTCAAATAAAAAATTTTGTTTTTGAATTGATTCACTCAAAAAATGGGCATGCTCAGGAAAGTGTTTAATGTAAAGAGATCTGACTTTGCGCTGAATCCTATATATCTCCTCTCCTTCTATGAGGACAGAGTAGTCAAGCCATGGATTTGCATCATTGGGGTCGACAAATTTTTTAGCGAGATTGATCCCACCTGTAATGGCCTTTTTATTGTCAATCAAGAGAAGCTTTTGATGAAGCCTTCTACCTAAGTGTTGAAATCGTTTTCCAAAAAAAGGAGCGAAGTAGGCCCAATGAACTCCCGCATCATGCATCCTTTGTTTTAATTCCTTGCTAAGCTCTGGTGTGCCAAAAGCATCCACAATAAAAAAAACTTTCACCCCCTGTTTTGATTTTTCAATTAAGGCATCACAAAAATCAGAGGTGATACCATCCTCATGAAAGATGTAGGTGTGAAAAAGAATTTTTTCATTTGCCTCTTTTACAAGCTTGATATGTGCGTCTACGGCATCTTTGCCATTTTTTAAAAGTGTTGCCTGATTGTTTGTGGTGAAATTTTGCTTTAGCGCCAATCTGCCTCCCCTGTCATATAAATTGGAGAGTGGTCTGAGAGGTTTCGCCACTTCTGCCCTTTTAAAGTTCTTACCTCGATGGGATGAATGCCATCAACGTAGATTCGATCAAGCTTTAATAAAGGGTACTTGGCCGGAAAAGTGTTTTGGTATTTTCCGTGTAAAATTTTACTTGCTTCATTAAAGCTTTTTAAAAACGTACTGGCAGCCTGATTCCAGTCATTAAAATCACCCGCAAGAATCTTTGGGTCTCCTGGAGAACATCTGTCTGAGATAAAGTCATTGATTCTTTTATATTGAATTGCTCTTCCGCGGTGAAAGAGGTCTAAGTGCACACAAAAGGCATGAAGAATTCCCTTTGGGGTTTCAATATCACATGCCAATATTCCTCGCTGTTCTCTTTTGTTCGTTGATATGTCGAACTGATCCCAGCTTTTTATAGGGTATTTACTTAATATGGCGTTTCCATGATGGCGATGGTCATACACAGCGTTTTTGGCATAAGCGTAGTCATTCCATAGGCTGTCGGCCAGGTACTCATGTTGAGCATCAATCCAGTCTTCATTTTCCTTAGACAATAGTTTATTTTCGCCGACAATTTCTTGAAGAAAGACGAGATCGACTTCAGTCTGCTCAATGGCCTTTTTGATTTTTCTGATAGTTACTTGTGAATTTCTCCAGTTAAAACCTTTATGAATATTGTACGTAAGGATTTTTAATTGCATGCCTTCATTATATCGTTTAAAAAATCAAAGAAACACATTGATTTAACTTATGAAAAGAATTGTTTTTTTTATTTTTGGAATCCTATTTACGCTGCTTGGTGTAATCGGTGTGATTTTGCCGGTTATGCCGGGAATAATTTTCTTTGTGGGTGCTGCATATTTTTTCTCCCACAGCTCAAAGTCTCTTCACATGGCCTTATTTAAAATTCCTGTAATTGGAAAGTCTATCGCAGATTGGGAGAGTACCAAACGAATGGATCTCCAATTAAAGTTAACAATAGGGTTTCTATTCTTTTCGATGGCCGCATATCCTTGGTTTCTATATGAAAATAAGGCATCTGCTTTTATTATGACAGATATTTTTCTCATAATCCTTTTGTATTTAGTAACTCTTTAAATTGTAAGTGGTTGAAATGAGGCGTGTTCTAAAAGCTTACTAAAGTAGTCGGGATTTGTGCCGTTAAGATAAAAGCTACTTTAGGAGGGGTTTGTGAAAAGAATTATAGGCGATGGCGAATTTAGTGGAACAGGTGGAACTTCTAGGCCCTCAAGCTCTAAGTTTGAAAAATACTTTGAGATAAAAAGGATTGAAGATGAAGACTCTCTAAAGAAGAGCTTTAATCTTAGACACAAAGTTTATTGTGAAGAGCTAGGGTATGAGCCAACTCGGGAATCTAGACTTGAGTATGATGAATATGACTCAAGAGCAGTGCATTTTGCTGTCATCCATAAAGGGAGTGGTATCTTTGCTGGTACAGTTAGATTAGTGTTTGAGAACGATCAACAGGAGCTACCCTTTAAAAAGCATTTAATTAATTTCAAAGAAAATGTAAAAGATATAAACGTGGCACGACTAAAAAAGAGAAGGATGTGTGAGGTGTCTAGACTCGCAGTGCCATCAGAATTTCGTAAAAGAAAACTTGATGACAAACTTAAGTTAAACTTTAGTCCAGAGGAGATTGGGTGCTTTCCAATGATATCAATAGCATTGTTTTACAGTTGTCTAACTTATTGTAAACATTACGACATTGGGGCGTATTCGATGATGGAAGAGAGACTCGCAAGGGCCTTGAAAATATCGGGAATTGAAAGTTTCAGAGTCTCTGATTTTCATGAATTCAATGGCTTGAGGGCACCTTTTTTATTTAGCAGTAGTTGTAACACAGAGAAAATTAGACCGGAACAGTTACGCATTTTAAATTTTGTTTACAATAGCATTATTGAAAACGAAAAACTTATAAAAGTAGCTTAGGGTTTAGTATGGATCTAGGATTCGATTACAAAGCAGCCTTTTCAAGAAATATTGGTTGGGTTACAGACCAGGAGCAGGAGATTCTTTCAAACAAGAGAGTCGCGATTGCTGGTGCCGGAGGAGTTGGTGGAGAACACCTAGTGACTCTCTCAAGACTTGGTGTTCAAAAATTTAATATTTCAGACTTCGATGATTTTGAAATCCACAATTTCAATAGACAGGCCGGAGCATTCATGTCGACCATTGGACGAGCTAAGTGTGAAGTCATGGCCGAAGTTGTGAAAGACATCAACCCGAAAGCCGACGTCATAAGATTTGATGATGGGATTAATGCAAGCAATGTTGATGAGTTTCTCAAAGATGTTGATATCTATGTGGATAGTTTGGACTTTTTTGCAATTGATGCTCGAATTCTTTTATTTAAAAAGTGCAAAGAAAAAAGCATTCCAGTTGTGACTGCTGCTCCAATAGGGATGGGATGTGCGTTCTTATGTTTCATGCCTGGGCAGATGAGCTTTGAAAAATATTTTCGTTTCCAGGACTGTAAAAGCGACACCGAGAGGTATGCAAAGTTTGTAGTTGGCCTTACTCCAAAGTTTTTATCATATAGCTATTTGATTAAAGGTGTGGTGGACCTTAATGCGGGCAAGGGACCTTCAACGCCGATGGGAGTAAAAATGTGTGCTTCTATAGCGGCAACCTATGTCTTAAAAATAATATTACAAAGGGGAAAGCTGCTTGTTGCTCCCCATGGAATGCAATTTGACGGATATTTGAATAAGCTTGCAAAAAGTTATGTTCCTTTTGGAAATAAAAATCCCCTGCAAATCTTTAAATATCATTTTGCCAAAAGAGAATTTACCAAAAAAATATAGAGGGCCTTAGGCCCTCGGATCTACTTCTCAATTATTGCTGTGACGCCCATGCCTCCAGCAGTACAAATAGACACAAGGCCTCGACCTTTTCCATTTTCATTTAGTATCTTGGAGAGACTTCCGACAATTCTTGCACCTGTGGCCGCAAAAGGATGTCCCATTGCCAAAGAGCCACCTTTAACATTTAGCTTAGACATATCAATTTCACCAAGTGCTTGATCAAGGCCAAGCTTTTCTTTACAAAACTCTTCCGACTTCCATGCCTCCAGAGTACATAGTACCTGTGCGGCGAAGGCCTCATGAATTTCATAATAGTCAAAGTCTTGGAGGGATAGGCCAGCTCGTTTAAGCATTTTAGGTACGGCGTATGCCGGTGCCATTAATAACCCCTCGTCATCAATATAGTTAACTCCAAAGGACTGAGCATAGCTTAAGTATGCAAGCACTTCATAATCATTCTCTTTAGCGTATTCTTCAGAGCATAAAAAAACGCAAGCGGCTCCATCTGTCAAAGCGGTGCTGTTTGCTGCAGTTAAAGTTCCCTTGCCGCTTTCCTTATCAAACGCGGGCCTTAACTTGGAAAGCTTTTCAAGCGAGCCGTCACTTCGTATTGTTCCGTCTCTTTTAGCACCCTTAAATTCAACTACAAGCTCATCATAAAAGCCCTCCTTATATGCTGATACAGCATTTTGGTGACTATTTAAAGCAAGTTTATCCTGATCCTCTCGGGCAATGTTCCATCGCTGTGCCATCTCTTCGCAGCTCTCTCCCATGGACTTTCCTGTACGAGGTTCTTTTATCGCCGGAAGTTGTGGCAAAAGCTCCATTGGGTTAAATCCCTTAAAGGCTGAAAGTTTTTGTGAAAGAGTTTTTGAATTTGAGATTGCAACAAGTCTGTCGCTGAAGCTCTTTTTAAATTCGATTGGCACATCGCTGTTGGTGTCAACTCCACCAGCAATACCACAGTCTATTTGTCCTAGAGCAATCTTATTTGCAACGATAATTGCTGCCTCAAGCGATGTCCCGCATGCTTTTTGTATGTCAGTTGCTGGAGTGTGTGGGGATAATCCTGAATCCATGACACATTCCCTGGCCAATGAGAATTGATAAGCATGTTTGTTCACCGCACCCAAAACCACTTCTCCAACTTCTTTTCCTTCAATTCCCAAATCTCGAACTAATGTTTTTAGTGCCGGAACCATAAGTTGATTATTGGATAGGCGAGTGTACCTTGTACCAGATTTCATAAATGGAATACGCTTGCTTGCGACAATGCAGACTTTTTTTACTTCAGACATGATAATTCTCCTTATTGCCTATATAATTATAGCGCCTTTGGAAAAGAGTTAAATGTTTATATTCTTGAAATGAATGAGGCGTGCTGGGGAGAATTTGATGAATCTTTACTTTCGCTTTTTACTTTTAGTGCTAAGGAACCTTATCTTCCCCAAGAAGCTTGATATCTTTGAGGAGAGTGCAATTGAGCTTAAAGTGCTCCCAAATGACTTGGATTTAAACATGCATATGAACAATGGAAGATACTTGACTATTATGGACTTGGGGAGAACTGATTTCACGATGAAGTTGGATCTGCATAAGCTTATGATCAAACAAAAGTGGGGAGCCGTTGCAACTGCGATAAATGTAATATATCTCAGACCATTAAATCTTTTTGACAACTATACGCTTAGAACAAAACTGATTGCCTGGGATGATAAGTGGTTTTACATGGAACAAAAGTTTGTAAAAGATGATTTTATTGTTGCTAGTGCCATTGTTAGAGCTACCTTTATTAAAAGTGGCAAAAGACTTGAGCCCTTAAAGGTTTTAAAGGCGGCCTCTCCAGGGATGTTGACTCCTCCAGAATTTCCTCAATACCTAAAAGATTTGGTCCAGGGTGAAGAAGAGTTTCTCAACTATCTAAAGGCACAAAATAGGTCAACTAGACAATAACCTTCCAGGTGTGATCGGCCAAAAGTTTTACTTTTGCTATGAAACTTTTAAAAGGCAGTTTTTCTCCCCACTCTTCAGGAGAAACAATAGATAGGGACTTGGTGTTGTCACTTTTCTCATATAGATAATAATTTTTTCCAACTATTGGTTTAAAACTCATTTTCGCTTCATAGATTTGAACTGACACATCTGCACGTTTTTTAATTTCTCTTGCCTGCTTTGCCAGTAAACTCATTTGCTCAAAAATCTGATCAAGTTGCATCTGAGTTTGCTCTTCCATTGCCATGCGGGCATTGCCTTTAATGGCCCCTTCATTTGTAGGAGCCACCGAAAAACCACCCACGCTATGGGCGTACTCAAGCAATGAGGGGAGATCTGCTGTTTTTTCCTTTAGCTTATCGAGGTCAATAGAGTTTACCTCTATAGGCTTTGGAGCGTTTTCATTGTGTTTCATAGGCCTATTTTCGCATTTTCCATGGCCCTAATAAAGGTGTTGTTTAGGTTTTCTTCAGAATATATTTAAAAAAATAATCGAATCTGAAATTCGTTGTGGAATCAATGCTTTACAACACGTTGATCACCTTTTTTGTGGTACTTAGTACTCAAATATTACCTATAATTTTTCCTAATGGAATAATGTTTAAGGTGCAATTAAGGTGTAAAACTTACACTGTTAATATTCGATGCAGATATTTCGGGGTAAAAATACATCAAGAAATCTCCCCTAGGTTTCTAACCCTTCCTTTCCCTGAACGCAAAAAAAGGCCCATTCCCTAGGGCCTTTTTTTATTTCTAAACCCTACCGAGTTAATAAGAAATAAATTTTTTTTTACCAAAATGTAAGGTGATATAGATTATTTCTGGCCACAAGTTCGATATCGTTGTGATAACCCAAGGAGGGATCTGATGGTAAAACTAAAAGCAAGACCGTTAAATTTAAGTGTAAAAAAGCTCAATGAACTAAAAAATGAAGGCTTTGTTGCTCTAACTTTCGTTGGCGAGAATCTACAACCATTTTATTGTTTCGCCAAAGAGGACGAGTTGTCTGTCGCTTGCAGTGAAGAGGTCAACTTTAATTGGGGAGGAGAGTTTATAAGTGCCAAATTTTTAAAACACATTGGAGAGGGCTGGAGTACAGTAAAGGATATTATGCTATTTGAAGTTGAATCTGAAATTTATAACGCTCAACTTTGCGCCTAACTTTCTTTTAAGGCCACGACTCTGTATCTAAAGATACTCGTGGCTATAGGCTCCAAGTCTCTATTGATTATTTCAAAACCTTCTTCTTCCAGTTCGTAATCAAATTCATCGCACCTCTCTTCAATCACTCTATCAAGCATAAACTCGTAAACATGATCTTGAGCAGAGAGCCCAAGTGCAAGCTTTTCTTTTATTGTTAGAAGCCTTTTCTCATCCACTCTCATGAAATGACTTATTTGTCTCTTTTTATAATGTGGTATCCAAATTGAGTTTGAACAATGTCGCTTATCTCGCCAGGATTAAGGGCGAATGCCGCTTGTTCAAAAGGAGCTACCATCATTCCTTTACCAAATTCTCCAAGACTTCCACCTTGTTTTGCTGAACCGCAATTAGAGTAGTCTTGTGCTAGTTTTTCAAAAGACTGACCGTCGTTTAATTTTTTTAGAATGTCTTGGGCCTCGAATTTTTGATCAACTAGTATATGGGATGCTGTAATTTTATTTGTCATGATAATGCCTCCATTTTTCTGTACAAATGATCTATACCACCGGAAGTTCTATTACAAAAGTAGTTCTTTCTTTCTCTTTGTCTAGGTACAACTGGCCGCCGTGGGCCTCAACGAGGTTTTTACTGATACTCAAACCAATACCTGTGCCTTCTCCAGCCTTTTTCGTGGTAAAAAATGGTTGGAAAATTTTTTCCTGAATTTCCTCAGGGATTTTATCTCCCGTGTTTGAGATGCCTATAGATGTTGTTTTTCTTTTATGGTTTAGCTTTGTGAAAACCTCTATTTCTTTTTCATTCGATTTTTGAGCTTCAATCTGGGCGTTACTTAGTAAGTTTATTAAGACTTGAGATATTTGGACTTTATTGCAATTTATTTTTGTGTCTGAGCCTAGATTCAAAGTTATATTTAAATCCTTTATCTTAAATCCTTCTTTAGCAAACTCTACGGTCTCTGATATAATTGAATTTAAACTTTCAATTTGTCTATTTTCTCCTGACTCGTTTCTTGCAAATTCTCGAAGCCCGTTAGTTATATTGGTAATCCTTTTTACTGAGCTCTCAATTTTATTGGTTGCTTTCTTTATATCGCTGGAGTGTTTGTTTAAATCATCTGATTTTTCCATTTCGCTTAGTAAAGCCGAATACCCCAGAATCACACTTAGTGGATTATTTATTTCGTGAGCAATCCCCGCGGCCATTTCTCCCAATGCTGCAAGCTTTGAAGCATGTTCAGCACTACGTCTGTGAATTTTTGCTTCTTCGGCCATCTTTCTTGCAAGTTTGACTGCTTTGTTTTGTGCTTTTGAGAGATTTAGAAATAGAATGATTAAAAGAAAATCAATTACAATACCGCTTAATAAAAAGTAACTAGACTGATCTGAACCCAAGGCCTTCTTAAATTCTTTATTGGACTTTATTTGAAAGTTCCATTTTCTGCCGTAAATTTCTTTTGAAATTTCCTTTTGAAATAGAGGCGTGTGGTTAGGGTCTTTATGTTCATTGTAAAGAAGGATATCATTATCAGAGACGCTTATGTCCACCAGCCTCTCTTGTGGGGAAAGCACACCGTAGACAAGTTTTTCCACAATGAAGGGAGCATAGACCATTCCCTTAAAGTTTTCTCTTCTCTCCTCTATGTTTGAATCTTTCTGGCCTTCATAGAAAGGAGCATAAAACAAGAATCCAGGTTTTTGTCTTTCATCCTGAACTAAGATAATTGGGCCTGTCATTCTGGCCTTTCCAGAGTCTTCGGCCTCGATTGCAGCCTTAAGTCTATTTTTTTCAAAGCTGATATCTAGACCTATGGCCTCTTCATTTCCTTTCTCTGGTTCTATATATGTTATTGGGTAATAGATTTCATCTTTTGAATGGTGAAGGCCAAAATTTGGTCTGTATGATCTTTGATCTTTTAAAAATTGTGGTAGCTCTTTTGGGTCTATATTAAAAATTACGCCAAGCCCATTTATTCCAGGGTATTTTTCTGGAAGCTTTAAGCTTTGAGCAAAAACTTTCCACTCATTATAGGTAATTTGAGATTTATTGGCATTATAGAAGGCCACACCAGCCCATAGGCCATCGGCGTAGCTTCTGATTCGCTCTTCAATTAAATTGACTGTGGTTTGTGCTTGCTGGTCAAAGCGGGCCTTTATTCGGGCCTGATATTGAGTTTGAGAAACGCGCCATGCTACCAATGTAAGTGTTGCCGAAGCTAAAACCACAATCCAGTGAAGTAATCCTAGACCTAAAAATTGTTTTTTGTGGTTTTCTCGCATCTTTTTCATTTTAAACGATTTTGTCACACCTTCATGTGAACTTGTATCTTTTTATTTAAAGAGGCAGCTTTTTAATTTTTGACTAACAAGTGTCTTATCATAATTAAAGATCCGAAAAGATATCAACCTTATTGCCATCCACATCTAAAACCGATGCATATCTCTGATTCCAGAATGCATCCCATGGCTCTTTGACCACCTGATATCCATTAGATTTTATCTTTTGGACAAGCAAATCCACCTCTTTTGGTGATGATTGTTTGAAGCATAAAGTCAGCCCAGGTTGAATAGGCTTTTTCCAATCTGGGTCAATCTTTTGTAAAAGTTTAAATGAGTCCAACATAATTCGCACACCACTCGAAGTGCTTCCTTCCATGTGGTCATCTCCAAATTTTTTAAATTCCAGGCCAAATAGCATGTAAAACTGAGATGATTTTTCGATGTTCTCGCAAGCAATACCTATTGCGTCTAAACTCATGATTAACTTCCTTGAACTTATAAGTACACATGATTAAATCTTATGAGATATTTTATGTTAAAGAAGTGCTTTGTCTTCTCTTTAATGTTGTATCTTTCTAGAACAACTGAAATAAATTTGAAGCAAGATTGAAGGACATGTAGAGGGTTTGTCTCGTAAAAATTGCTTTCTTTTCACAGGTTTGAGCTTGTAATATAATAGGCGATAAAAAAACGAGATAGAATATGGAAATTTTTCTCAATAACTTCTTGCTTGCAGGCTCTGTAATTCTTCTTTTTAGCGTTTTGCTAAGTAAGTCCTCCAGCCGCTTTGGGTTGCCCATTCTAATTGTATTTATGGTAATAGGGATGCTCTCTGGAAGTGAGGGGATTGGTGGCATACACTTTGAAAACTACGAACTGACACACTCTCTAAGCTTGATCGCATTGTGCCTAATCATATTCTCAGGCGGTATTGAAACTGAAATGAAGGATATAAGGGGCAACCTAGGCAGGGGAGTTGCCCTGTCTTCCATCGGAGTACTAATAACCACAGGGGTTGTGGGCATATTTGTTCACTTCCTATTAAAGATAAGCCTACTTGAGTCTATGCTTGTAGGAGCAATTCTCTCTGCAACTGATGCCGCAGCCGTTTTTGCAGTGTTCAAAGACAAGAAAGCACAAGTTGTTGCACCGAATAAAAATTTATTAAAGTTCGAGTCTGGTAGTAACGACCCCATGGCCTACTTTTTGGTCACGATCATTTTGGGTCTTATAGAGAGTGGCAACTTTGACTCATTTGATTTGGGATTAAGCCTGTTTTTAAACCCTGCAGTTGGACTCTTGGTGGGCTGGCTTCTATCAAAAGCATTTATCTCACTGAATAATGTAATAAATTTGGAGTTTATAGGACTTTATCCGGCCTTGACGCTTTCATTTCTATTTCTTAACTATTCTTTGGCCGTGCAGTTTGGTGGAAATGGCTTTCTTGCGATCTATGTATTTGGGCTTTTAATAAGCAGTAAGAAAATATTGCATAAAACATTCTTGTATAGCTTTTACGACGGAGTCTCCTGGCTTTCCCAAATCGGACTGTTTGTAATGCTTGGGCTTTTGGTTTTTCCAAGCCGTCTTATGAATATTGCCCCTGAAGGACTTGTAATTGCAGGTTTCTTGATTTTAGTTGCAAGGCCTGTGACCATTTTTCTCTGCTTGGCCTTCAGTCGCTTTAATTTTAAAGACAAAATCTTCATCTCTTGGGCTGGGCTAAAGGGTGCAACTCCAATTGTCTTTGCAAGCCTTGCTGCTGTTAAGATTGGTGATCGCGCACACATTTTATTTGATGTTGTGTTCTTTGTTGTACTTGTTTCGGCTCTAATTCAAGGCGTAACAATGAAGGCCGTTGCTAAGAAGTTAGGACTTCTTTATGAGGCGATAGAAGATCCAAGTTTTCCAATAGATTTCGAGGTTTTAGAAAAAACAAAGAATGGCATAAAAGAAATAGTTGTGGAGCCTGGCGATCATGCAATTGAGAAAAGGGTCGTTGACTTAAATCTTCCAAATGGATGCCTAGTGCTTTTTATAAAACGAGATGGTTCTTTTGTAATACCAGATGGTTCTACAAGCTTCTTAGAACATGATAGAGTTCTTCTGGTGACTAAATCTAAAAATGATATTGATGAGGCGGTGTTGCGATTTAAGCAGGAGAAGGAGAGGCCATCAAAGTTTGTAAAAATTGATGGCAATGAAGTCGTTCATTAAAGGTTGTTTCTTTTGCAAATAATGCTTAGGCTTGGCGGAAATCCATCAACATTCATAATCGTTGAGCTCTTGGCAAAGTTTGAATCTATACCTGCCATTAACGTAATATAGGCCTGCAGTTTAGAGTCTTCCCCCGAGATTGATGCCTGACATAGAAATGTTTCGTCATCCCCAACGATATGAGTAGCAGTAGATACTTCTACTTTTCCCCAAGTTGAGCCGTCCTCTTTTAAAAGCTTAAGGCTAAATTCATCTTGGTGCTCTTCTTTGATCACTGGAAAAGCTTTTGTTTTGGCCTGTTCGACAATCATCTGTCTATTTTCTGAGTCCCAAATTAATCTAGTCTTTTCCACCCAGCAGTGATGATCTGCAAAAACGGAGAATGAGGCCAATAAAAAGGCAAAAATAACACGCATACGAAAGTCTCCTTTTTAATTATTCTTCAATAGAGGTTTTAAAATGTAAAAACCTTTATCTCCAGAAGCTCTCATGAGGTTTGATGAATTTTTCTTCATGAGAATAATCCAAAACCTCCACGTCCGTTGTTGCTTTTGAATATATTTCTTTGGCCTGGATGTAGAGTCCTGACTTAACAATCTCAAATAGCTGTTTAGTAGAACATCCATATACCACTTTAGTTATACCTGCCCAATAAATAGCACCAGAGCACATGGCACAAGGCTCTGTTGATGAATAAAGAACACACTCGGCAAGCTCATCCATTGTTAGTTTCTTCTGTGCTTTCTTGATAAGTCTCAACTCAGCATGGGCAGTGATGTCACTAATGGAGACGACTTCATTTTCACTTGTTGCGACGACTTTACCGTTTTTAACTAGTAATGCACCAAATGGGTGATTGCCTCTTTTAACAGCGGTCGTTGCAAGGGCCAGGGTTTGGTTTAAAAATTCTAGGTGTTTGTTTTGATGGGACATAATGACTCCTCTTTTTAATTTGGAGCCTTCATCGCTCAACCATTAAGAAAACAAAGCAGGAAAGCTTAAGAGTCTTTGTTTAGAAGGTTGAACTTGCTACTTATATATGACCTTATCTCCTGAGAGTCAACATTGGCATACATAGTGCATCTATCAAGTAAAGCTATAAGAAGTGCTCATGATTTTAGCTGTTTATGCACTATAAGGGTGTCTAATAGCATCTACACATGAACAGATTTTAGTCAGTGTAGTGACATGAAAATTTAAAAGCCAGTAAACAAATTTTGCAGATAATCTCTAGCAACTAAAAAAGGAACCCTGCTATGAAAAATCTTACTCTTATTCTTCTTATCCTCTCTTCTAGCAGTGCATTTGCACTTGAGTACTCGTTAGGTCTTTATACAGCAGTGTCAGGAAGGTCTGAGTTTGAAACAAGCTCTATCGATGATACGGGAGACATTGGGCCAGGGGATATTAGTTATCTTTTTAAGGTGGATTATGCCGTTAATGAACAGTTCAAAGTGGGACTCGAAAGTGGAAGGCTCTCTTATGACGCCCACTTTACGGGCGAGGAGACTTATTTTACTAGAAAATTTACCGCACAAATACCGCTGGCACTTAGATTTTCTTATGCTGTAAATAAACACCTATTCACCCTTAGTTTGGTCGATACCTTGCACTCAGATAGTGAAAACCTTTATGACAACAACACACGTGAAGGAAGTCTTGAATACGGCTATACCTTTGCTGAAAAATTTTCGGCCAATGTAAGAGTTATGCAGGTTGAGGGTGATAGCTCAAGCAGCTCTAGTGCTGACAAGGCCGAGAATACAGTAATGTTTTTTGGTCTAAGTTATACGATCTAGGACTTTCGCAATGAGAGCTTCTAATTAGAAGCTCTCATTGCTTATAGACTTACTTACAAACAAAATTCATCTTATATGTATAACCCTTGCCGATTGCTTCATCAGCAATAGAGCCACCAAGTGCGGCAATCCCGCCTAGATCGGACTCTTTCTTTCCACCAAAAGCAAATACCCCAGAGCCAACTCCTTGAGCGACTTTAGCGGCAGTCTTTCTGCTTTCATAGTCATCTTGTTTCATATTTCCAGTATATTTGGATTCTTCAGCTTTGATATAGGCAATTTTACTTTGCTTTTCACAAAAGTGATCTGCTTGAGACTTGGCATTCTTATAGCCTTCATCTTTTTTATCTGTTTTAAATACAACAGTATGATTTCCAGACTCTGACGGCCTTACATCTCTGTGATGGGCACATGACGATAAAAGAATAACAGCGAACAATCCAATTAATGCTTTCATTTAAATCTCCTTGTTTGAATTATAGAATTCTATTACTCAGATTATTCTTTTAAAAGAATTAAAGGGATGTACATGTGCGTTAAATCTTTTGCTTACCTTTCGCGAGGGGAATCTTTGGAGTAAACGAGCTACCTTGGGAGGCGACAATAACGCAGATGATTGCAAGCCATTGAATATTTGTAAGGCTTTCGCCTAAAAACACAAGTCCTATGACACTGGCAAAGGCGGGCTCCAGGCTCATTAAGACACTGAATGTTTGAGAGGGAATTCTTTTTAATGCACTCATTTCTAATGAGTAGGGAATTGCACTGCTAAAGAGTCCTACAAAGATTCCCATTGGTAAGGCCTCGAGGTTAATCATTTCAGAAGCGTTTAGAACTAATCCCCAGGGTGCGACTATTATTGCCGCAATGGCCATGCCTGCACTGGCCGCTATAGGGCCTTTTACTTGGGACCCAAGCCTTTTACCAAATACAATATAAAGTGCCCAAAAAAGCCCTGCAACCAATGCTAAAAAAACACCAAGAGGATCCAACTTTGTTTCGGCTCCCTCCATTGGCAAAAGTAGAAAGATTCCTATACCAGCAAGAACGGCCCATAAAAAGTCTAACTTCCTTGTTCCTCCGAGAACCGCCACTGCTAGTGGCCCAGTAAACTCAAGGGCCACCGCTATGCCTAGAGGGATTTTTGCCAAAGCGAAATAAAAAGAAAGATTCATAAGTCCCAAGGATGCTCCATAAAAGAAAAGATCTTTCTTTGCACCACTTGAGAACACGCTTTTCCAAGGCTTGAATATTGCACACAATGCGACTGCTGCGACCATCAATCGGAGTGTGGATGCTCCTGCTACTCCAGCTATTGGAAATAGATTTTTTGCCACAGAAGCGCCGTATTGAATGGACGCCATTGCTAGTAAAAGGGTGAATATTGGAAGTAGTTTATCTCTCATGGTAAGAGACTAATCGAAAAATACGCCAAAAGCTTAATTTTTTATAATTTATTTAATCTAAAGGCTAAAGAGTCGATAAGTTGGCGATGGCCAAACTAATTCTTTTTACATTGCTTTTTTCCTGGGCATTTGCCCAAGATATTGAAATCCATAGAGTTGATGGAAAAATTTTCGCAGAAGCGAATTCCTGTGAAAAACTTGTGGCCCAGTATAGTGCTTTGTCGCAAATGAGCAAAATCAAAAGGAGAGCAAACTGCTCATGTGAGCTTGGTTCAAAATGCACTGTTGAATTAGGCTCTGTTATGCCCAAGATTTATAAAGAACTTCTCGATCGAAACTTAAAGTATGAAGGTCCAAATTGCTGGAATGCAGCCTTGCTTGGCGCTGGATCAACTAAAAGTATTCGTTACATGGATGATTCCGAACTCAAAATAATTCTTAATTCACCAATCTGTGAAAAGGTTAGTGAGCTAAGGCCTGGCGATATTGTGACAATCAAAAAACGATCAAGTAGTGGAAGAGTACAGGAGCTGCACGGTTTTACATATTTAACGAGCTTTGGAGTCTTTAATAAGGAAAATGGAGATGCCTCTAAACCTTATACATTTGCAAATCTTGATAGTGTCTTAAAAAAGTACCAAGTTAGTTTAAAATGCCACCTAAATGAAAGTGATTGCGAACTCTACACAGAGGCACATCGCTGTTCAAAAATTGATGAACTGTTTGAGAGTAAAATCAACCACAACTTAAAGAAAAGCTTAATGAGTGTCTCTTGCATTCTTAATAAAGCCTTTAAAGGCCAGGAAGTTGTTGGAAGCAATAATTTGTCTTCTATCACAAGTGTCTTGGACGTTATGGACTATCAAATAAGTGAGATGAAACATGGGGACCCTGCTAAGGAGATTTTAATTGAAAAATTAAGTTCATTGAGAAAAGGGATTCGAGATATCCAAGACATGGAAAGTGGAATTAAAGAGAGTGGTGAAGTCATAAACTTTAAAGATTCGGATGAAAATCAGTTTTATCCTTTAGGATTTTCGAAGTCTGGAGAGAAATATCAATATGAAAACTATGTGAATTTTGGGCTGTTGCAAATTGGGCAAAAAAAACTTAACGATTACATGGTTTGTGAATTCCTCCAATTTCTACAATTTAAAAATAAAAAGCTATCCGAAAAAGAGTTTAAAACTATTGAGGCCAACTATGGTGAAGTTCTTCGAAATTGCTATGGCGAAGAATGATTCGTAGACTCCTAACTTTAAATATTCATGACAAGGCCTAAGTTCGATATTAACTTTCGCCAGCGCCAAATTAACCAAGTAATAAAAGGGGGATGGATTAAAGGTTATTTCATTTTCCCAGTGAAAAGCGCGAGTATGCCTACATTGACAAAAGGCATAGGAAAGTGCCAATGAATAAAGAAAAATTACATAGTTAGAGATTTCCACTTTTTCAGGCTGCCTATTTGGGATAAAGGGGATTATGTTATCAAGGGTCTGGATTTTCCTATTACTTTTTGTCACAAGCACTTTTACTGAAGGCGTTGACTTTCAAACCTCTTTAGAAGGAATTAGAAATCAGTTTAACTTGCCTGCAATAGCTGCGATGATCTCAACTTCCAATGGAATTAAATCGATTGCGGCCACAGGAAAAAGAAAGCTTGGTTTTATTGAAGAGGTAACGGTAGATGACAAGTTTCACTTAGGCTCCTGCACCAAGGCCATGACTTCAACCTTGGTGGCCACTTTTATCGAAGAGAAGAAGCTAGAATGGTCGAGCACTTTAAAGAATCTCTTTCCTGAAATTTCAATTCATAAATCACTCGAAAACGTCAAATTTGAAGATTTGCTTGTTCATAGAGCTGGACTCTCTGCAAACCCAGGGCCTGATTTTTATAATCGTCTGAGTAGCCTCGATATTAGTGAAGCGAGAAGGGAGCTTGCTAAAAGTTTTCTGGTAAGAAAGCCTGAGTTTAAAGTCGGAACCTACCATTACAGCAATGTAGGTTATATTATCGCAGGCCATATCTTAGAAAGAATTAGCGGTAAGAGTTGGGAAGTGCTCATGGAGGACAGACTTTTCTCTGTGCTTGGGATGAATTGCGGATTTGGCATAACAAGCTCCAATGAAGAAAAAATCCCAACACAGCCCTGGGGGCACCTAAGAGGAAATAATTCAATAGTTCCTCTTCAGGGTGACAATGCCCCTTTCTATGGGCCAGCTGGCACGGTTCATTGCCCAATGAAAGACTGGAACAAGTTTCTTAGTATTCATATTGATGGTTACAACGGAATTGAATCCATTATAAAGGTTTCTTCTTTCAAGAAGTTGCATACTCCATACCCTGAAGAGGGGGAAACCTACACTTATGGAGCTTGGAGAAGACTAGACAGGAAGTGGGCCAAGGGGCACGTATTCACTCACACTGGCTCAAATACTCTAAACTACTCCAATGTATGGATAGCTCCAAAAATCAAAACAAGTATCATTGGTGTATCAAATATTGGCGGGGACAATGCTTGGAAGGCCACAAATGCCGCTGTTCTAGAGGCCTTAGAAAAACTTAAATGATCAAGTCTTTCCTAAGTGGTTCCTTTTTCTTTGTTTATAGTTCTCAAGTCACGATGGATTTTTTCGTCTTTGTGTCTGCCCAAATGGTAGAAGATATGGAAAATGGCACCCTTTCTTTCGACTCTATTTTTAACGTAGAACAAAAACCAAATTAAGCAAAAAATAGTAAGGCAAAGAGAGATATAAAAAGGTCGCTTCCCTAAATAGAAAAGAAGAAGGAATGAAGTGAAAACTCCAAAGATCTGCATCCATGGATAAAGTGGTGATTTAAACCCTGGGCTGTAATGCTCAATCTTACTCTCTCTCATAACAATAAGAGCACAGTTAACTAGTATGAAGACAATCAGTTGAACAACGCTTGCAAACTTTGCAACACCCATAGGTGATAACATAAGTTGAAAGGCTATCATTAAGGCCACGGTAACGGCGATGGAGAGAGTGGGAGTGTTAAAGCGGTTTAGTTTTTTGAAAAAGGATGGAAAGACCTTATCTCTACCCATGGCAAGTGGGAATCTTGAGGCACTCATAATACTTGCATTGGCCGTGGAGGCGAACGCCGCGAAAGCTGCTGCAAATATCAAATAAAGACCCCATTTGGCCGGAAGAAAGCTAAATGCCATTTCGGAAGCTGTTGCAATGGGTGAGAGGTCTTTGGAAAGGGCGTCCAAATCAATGAAGTAGACGACAAAAAATACCCCAAGCACCATTAGAATAAGTGCAGTTAAGACGGCGTAAAGGATGCCTCTTGGAATGTCGCGTGCTGGATCTTTTATTTCTTCTGCAACACTTGCAAGTTGAGATACACCCAAGAAAGCGACAAATACTATTGCAGTTGCCTGCATGATTCCCTCAACTCCGTTTTTAAAAAAGGGTGAGAAGTTTTGCTTGATTTCAACAACTGAAGCCTTGGAAAAAACGGTGAAACCAGATTCTATTAGAAAATAGCTTAGAATGGTTACAAGACCTGCTACCAAAACCTTTTGCAGTCCAGCTGTTTCTTTGGCCCCAAAGAGGTTTAAGAATCCGAAAATGACGGTCAGTCCAATTGCATATGGAGTAATGTCAGCTTCAAAAAACAAGCTGGTATAGGCCTGCATGCCTATAAAGGCAAATGCTCCCTTGAATGACAAGGCAAGCCACATGCTTATCCCACCCACAGTACTCATAAGTGGACCTAAAGCTCTATCAATAAAAAAGAAAATCCCACTTGCTTTTGGCATCGCTGTGGAGAGTTCGGCTATGCTCATCAGAGAAGGCAATACAAGTAGAGCAGCCAAGACGTAGGCCAAAACAACCGATGGCCCTGTTTCACTAGCAGCAAGTCCTGGCAATAAAAAGAACCCTGAGCTAAACATGGCCCCAAGGCAGATCGCGTATACGTCGTTTAGTTTAAGATGTTTTTCGAACTTTTCCATTAATCCTTTTCAACTGTTTCAGAGGCTATTAAATTTAGGTTACCACTCTATTCTTTAATAGATTCCTAGATATTTATTGGAGTAGGGCTGTGCAAGCAATGTATAAAGCTGTCTCAGGAGTGTGTTGGACAAGCAAACATTAACGATAGGGCCATCTTTATAAAATTGGGTAATGTTCAGGTTTTAAAAAAAGAATTAGTCTCGAGAATTAAACATGTCAGTTTACTTGAGGCAGACCTGCTTGGTTATCTGGAATACTTAGTCTATTAGAGTGTATTCAAGCTTTAGATTGCTGATCTCTTTCCGAATGCCTAAGCGCCATAGCAACAAACTATTTAGCATCCCCAAAGCAACATTAAGGTTCTTTGCGTTACTAATTTGGTCAGTTTCAGTCCATGTGATAGGGAAAAAGTCGATTGAAGCTTTGTTACTATAGAAGTTTAGAAGCAAATCAACATTAAAATTAAAAGTGTTTGATAAGGTGGCCAGGTTGATTGAGCGCAGGTCTTGAACTGAAAATAAGTTAATACCCGAGCCAAGGTCGCTTGTTTTTCGAAAAGTCACGAGTGTAAATACGATATTTAAAACTATGTTACCTATCACTCTTGATTTTTGGTAGCCTATGCGTTTTGACTTAGACATAAAACGAGAACCGAGTGTTGTTTTTTTTGTGGAAATATAGTTGTTAAGCAATGTCTTAAAGTCTTTTATATTCGCTTGGTCGTCACCGTGAATAATTGCTATGTAGTCATAATTATTTTTTAAAGCATAGGTGAAAGCGATTTTCTGTGAACCACCTAAACCATAATTTTCGTTGTTCAAAAAGAATTTATAGTTCTTTTTAAACTTCGAATTATTTATTTTTTCAACTATCCTGCTCGCTGTGCCATCTATACTTCGGTTATCAATCAAGATGATCTCTGTATCACTGCTTATACTGTGCTTATCTAGTGAGTCTATTACACGAGACACTTGATCCCTGCAATTGTAACAAGTTATTGCAACCAAGCCTTTCATTTCAGTCCTTTGAGTATCTCTATAGATCTTTTAGCAAAGCGAAGCACTTTACTTCTTGAGTCTGTGTGGAGTTGCAGCATTGATAAAAAGTGTGATGCCTCTATTAACCGCATCCTCTTATACTCTATTCCCTGGTGGAGTAGGAATTTTAGAAAGCGGTCTTTTAGATCAAATTGAGAATTCTCTTCTATGCAATGATTGATGAAATCATAGCCACCATAGATGCATTGGCTGAGTTTTGCGAGATCATATTCTGGAATTAAATATGGCTCATCTAAAGGGCTTCCATAACCTCTAGGATCTACAAGATAGATTTTTCCATTGTTCACTATAATATTAGAAAAACAAAGGTCACCATGGGATAACCATAATTCAAAATGCTCTGACTCTTCAAATGAGGCCCTGATCTGATTGTTGAGAATCCTCGAGTAATCAAAAATGTCTATGTAACCAGCACTTTTAAAGATATGATCCACGTCTTCGAAAAACGCTGTTGACCTTAGCGCTTTGCATCTTTCTAAATTTCTTTTTAAAACGTTTGTATCTAGACAATTAAAGAATTTTACTTTTGAGACTTCTTGTTTCTTAACGGCGCCAAAATAATCTTCCAAAAGTGTAAAAATATCCTCAAATGAGTAATCTCCACCTTTGTTCTTTTGTGTGAAATAAACTCCCAAGTCATAATTTGGTATCTTTTCAATTTTATAACCGGCAGGCCACTTGCCATCCTTGGTTTTACCTAAGTATTGAGGATAAAATCTTTTTAAATCATCGCTTATATTTTCATAAAAATTAATTTCCGCAGATATTTTTTGGAAATGAATTGAGCTTTTAATAAGGTATGGCCCACAGTCTCGAATATCATTAAAATGTCTTGGACTTGTTAGAATCGAGTTCACAGCCTGTTGTCGCCTTTAAACTCTTGCATTGTTATTCCCCAATACTTGGTCACTTCTTCCGGAGTTCCAAATGGCATGAACAATTCAACAGGGCAATTCAAAAAACTCTGACCCTTAGCGATCAAGGATGGGTAAAGAGATGAAACATAATGCTCTTTTAAATTATCAATAGGCTCATCATCTAGGATGGTTTTTGTTTGTTTTAAAAGAGTTGTTGCGTCTGTAAATAGATAAAAGCCTACAGAGGCCCAAGGGGAAATACGTTGTTTTTCTTTTGCTTCAGTTATGATGTTTTTATTATCTTTTGTAAAAAAAGACCAGTGATCTCCTGGCATTTCCCCACATGGAACGATTCCATCGAACTCCTGAGATCTTAAATGAGAACTAAGTGTTGAAGACTTAAAGTAGGTGTCACAATTCCATATCGCTACAGAACAATCCTTACGAATATATTTTTTAGCTTTATAAAAAGTATCAAGCTGCCCCCTAGTAAGGCCATTAATCCTAATATGACTTATGGTCGCCCATGGAATAAGCTGCTTGATTGATTCAATAGTATTATCTACTTGCTCTGTCTCTTGCGTAATTATAATGACTTGGTCCCCAGGCAATATGTCGAGACAGGAAATCGATCTTTCAAGAAAAGTCTTTCCCCTCAATACAATATTTGGCTTGGCCAAGTCTATTCCCTTGGACTTAAATCTTGTTCCAGAACCTGCCGCACAAATAACCCAATCAATATTACGCTGTTTTTTCATATCTTTATTATATATAGTTTTTGAAGAAGTTTAATAAATTATAAGTGGATTGAACTAGTTTGTCTTTTAAGGTCGATAACGTGGTGCGAGGTGTTTTGTTGTGTGTAAGAAAATTTTCTTCGCTCTGATTGTATTTACGATATTCTTTGGATCCTTTGCCCTGCTTTCCGATACTGGGTATGAGAAACTCACTGTAGAGCTGGAGGTAGAAGGGGATGAAGCGTTAGTTAATCCTAATTACTTCAAAGTGTTTTCAAGTCCAGCTGGTGATTTTGGAGCGGCTTATTTAATTTTAAAAAATACATATTCCATAAACATTCTAGATGAACCCGTGTTTGGGCTATGCTTCATGGGTGATATGAAAATCAAAAGTTTAGAGATTAATGGGGTGAAATATTCGGTCGGTAACCTTAAGCGTGATTTTGGAGGCTGTGAATATGCCACAACCATTAAAAAGTATAATAGAAAAATCACAAATAAATTTCTAAAAATTTCCCGTATATTTTCATGTGTTGTATTTACATTTTTTATCTCTGCTCTTGTTTGGCTCGCCTACAAAGAATTTTCACTTCAAAAAAAATCTCGTGAATATTTAGCATCTTGCTCGATAGCTCTGCTTTTTATTGGTCTTCTCTACTTAGCGGTCTATCCAGCTCTTTACGATATCGATCTACTCAATACTATTATTACAACAAAACAATTTTTTTCTGATGCATGGTTCACTTATTTAGATAATGTTTGGGTCATGACGATGTTAAACTTTTGGGATAGTGTCCGGGTATTCCCATTTTTTTCGTTTTCTCTTTTATTTCTTTCCATAGCACTCTATTTAAAAATTCTAGAAGAATTAGGTATGCTTAAAAAATGGAAATACTATTTATTTCTATTTCTACTTTTACCCTCAGTTTGGTCTCATGTCGCATATATAAGCAGAGATATATTCGCAAACCTTCACAGTCTGCTTCTATCGATGTCATTCCTCTTAATCTTAATTTTACAGAAAAAGAAGAATTTAACTAAACTGTGCCTTCTCGACTTTGTGGCTATCTTTTCAGCGGTTTTTGCAATGACAATAAGAACAGATCTAATCCCGTTAGGTGTGATCTTTATTACTTTATACTGCAAATTAAGAAAACTAAATCTTAAACAAAAGGCTCTTGCGATTGGCTTTTATGCCGTCTTAGTGACTGTGAGTGTGATGACTCGAAATACATTAACCCCTGACGGAATCTCTGCAAAAAAAATAAAGGCGATAGTCTCAATCTCTCATACTCTTTCTGCAATACTTCACTCTGGAAATAAGAAAGATATCACCGATTCTGACCTTAGATTGATAGACCAATATATTGATGTGGAAATGTTGCAGAAATTTTATGCTGAAACAGATGTTGTTGCCATGCATCGGGGGGCCTTGCGAAAAGAATGGAAGTTTGACTTAGGCGACCTAATTTTTGTAACGGGTAAATTAATTAAAAATAATCCTTGGGTCTTTTTAGAAAGTAGAATTAAAATGTTCTATCATACATTCGGCTCAACTTCTTTAACCTCCCTTCCTGTATGGCAACACTTCAGTTGGTCCGATGACCAAAACATTCACTCACGAAATGAGGCGAAAGTTCTTAACCTTTACTTACCTGCTTCTAAGACACTTACAAAAAAAGTTTTCGAAGTTCATCAGTACGCCACAGAAAATTTTCTCTTTAGGAGTATTTATAATACCTTTCCATCCCTTTTATTGTTGATAGTTTCTGTATTATTTTTTAAATACACACCGATTTGTGCTTCCGTCTCGCTCTTTACGCTTGCTAGGGTTCCTATCCTCTTTATACTTGCTCCGGCAGCTCAACATAAATACATAATTGATATGTATTTTTTAGGAATATTGATCCTTCCAATCTTTATATGGGAGATGAAAACAAGTAAAACTCGCTTAACAGTAGTCGAACATGTCAAAGCATGATTGGCCTTTTAGGATACCTTTAGACTCCCCAGTTTCGATGCCTAAGAACGACATTCTTAAGATTATCTTGTATCTTACTATTTATTACCGTTGCTTTAAACCCACGATGCCAAAGTAGGTCCGACTCTTTGCCTAGCTTTATCATGAACCGTTAAGCATTATTTGGTTTTCTTAATGTTTAATTTCTGGAAGTATCAGCGGCTTTCCTTGTAAGTTCTATTGTTTTTATTCATTGCGTTGAGGTCTTGAGGGTATAGTTTTTACAATACCCTCACAAAAGTGTTAAAAATGTTCGAATCCGAGTTAAATAGGATAAACGATTTTTATTAATAAAAATTTGGAGATCAAATGAAACTTTTATTATTAATTGCTATTTCTTCTTTCAGTGTTTTTGCTGATTCTTTTGACTTTGAATGTCATGGAACAGATGCCGTCTATGTGAACAGCTTCTCAATGGAAGGTTCTGTGGATACTCAATCAAGAACCATTACTTACGATGTAGAGACTAGAAGCGCTGGAGATAACGGTTTGACTAGCGTGAATACAGAAGTAGTTAGGAATGTGACATTAGAGCGCGTTACAGATCCTGTAACAGGGGACTTCCTTGCATACAGGGCCTACTCTGTTGATCAAAATGATGATCATGTTTATGTAAATATTTTGATGAATTATCCCGGCCAACTAGCTTCTCAAATAAGAGACGCAGACGGAAGAGTTTATCTTTCTAACTGCAAGGCCCTATAGTTTAGCTTCCAAAAGAGAAATATATTATGGCCCTTTTTGAAGGGCCCTTTTTGAAGGGCCATTTTCATCGCTTATAGATCTATCTACAAAAATTGTTAAACACTAACCTTCTCTAAGAGTAGTTTAAGCCTAACAGACATTGAAAATAAAATTGATTAATAGTGTGAAGCTTGCTAGATAGAAGTCATGAGATCAATGTTCCGTTGGCCATTCATTCGTAATCTTCTTTGGTGTTGTTAAGCATCAATACCCTTTTATTTCATTAAATTTATAATCCTTTGTGGAGATCTTATGAAAAAGATTACGATCGTTTATGGGACGCGTCCTGAGTTTATAAAGCTGTATCCATTAATTAAGGCTTTAAAGCAAAAAAAAAATTTTAAAATACAAGTTGTTTCCACAGGTCAGCATACTGACTTACTTGAACAGGCCCATCTTGAAGAGTCATTCTCTCCAGATATCAATTTAGATATTCAGCGCAAGTTTGGCGATCTAAATGAGTTGCAAGGTTTGATTTTTAAAAAACTGTATGATCTTTCAAGACTGGACGCAAAGCCAGATTTAATTTTAGTCCATGGTGACACTGCGACTGCCTTCTCAACTGCATTATTCGCATTTCAATTTCAAATACCAATTGCACATATTGAATCTGGCCTAAGGAGTAAAAATCTAATGTCTCCTTTTCCTGAAGAGTTCTATCGTCAATCAATTTCTAAAGTGGCTAGTTTAAACTTTGCACCAACTAAATTAGAGAGGGAGAACCTTTTATCTGAAGGAGTAGATGAAAGAAGTATATTTGTAGTGGGAAACACAATCGCTGACTCCTTATTCTCTAGGAAGAAATCGGATTTTAAAAAGAAAAATAATATTCTAATTTCAGTTCATAGGAGGGAGAATAGAGAAAAATTGAAAGACCTTCTTGATAGAGTTCATGATTTATCATTCTCTTTAAGTGAGGCAAAATTTGAGTACCTAATTCATCCTTCTGTAGAAGGGTTGATTGATACTAAGAAATATCCCCGAATAAAATTTCTATATCCAATGAACCATACGAGTTTCTTGGACTGTATCCAGAGTTGTAGATTTGTAATTACCGACTCTGGAGGTGTTCAGGAAGAGGCCAGTTTGCTTGGCATTAAAGCTCTTATCTATAGGGATCATACGGAGCGCTTAGATGGTTTAAATTCAGAGGTTGAATTAATTGGAACTGATTTAAACAAACTATCGGCCCGAATCATTGACCTCGTTAGTAATCCTTTGGAATCAAAAAACAAAAATCACCTTTATGATAATTCAGTTTCTGAAAAAATTATCAGAGTTATACAGAATTTTTTAGCTCTTAGAGAGGAGGCTGTATGTCTATCTTAGCTATTGGTGCACATCCTGACGATATTGAGATTGGTTGCGGTGGAACTTTAGGTAAGCTGATAAGTCAGGGGGAGAAAGTTACCGTTTTAATTATAACAGATGGAAGAGCTGGGAGTTTAGAACAAGACAGTTTGGAGCTTGTGAAATTGAGGCAAAATGAAGCAAAAAAATCAGCGAAAGTACTGGGTGTTCACGATTTAATTTCTTTTGACTTAGCTGATGGCCTTGTCAGTTATTCTAGAGACGAAAAACTTAAAATGATTGAATTGATTAGAACGATTCGCCCAGATACCATCTTTATTCATGCAAGCGATGATAAATTTAATGATCACCAAACTGTGCGAGCTTTAGTTCTAGATTCAATTCAAGTTGCCGCTGGCCCATGGTATTCAGAAGTAGGCGGTTCTGCTCATTTAGTTAGAAAAGTTTATGGCTATGAAGTGTGGAACCCGATTAATAGGTTCCAATTAGCTGTTGATGTATCAGATTTTATGGAATTAAAGTTGGAAGCATTGAAAAAGCACAAATCTCAAATCACAGGTATTAATTATTTAGATGGAGTGAAAGGGCTAGGTATGTACCGAGGAGCGATGTCTGGCGTGGGGAAGTACGCGGAAGTTTTTGAAGTCATGCAACACCATGAACTGTGAATGGTGCGAGTTTTGAATTAAAAAACTTTTTCATTAAAAAAACGTAACAGTTCGCCCAGTGATTAAGGACTACTTAAAGAAGTCTTATGTCTAGGAAGAGTCATATTCCAAATGGCCAGTGTGAAGCTATTACCAGTATTTACACTTTTTATTGTGCGGTGCGTGTGTTTGTCTTAAACACGCAACAATAAACTTTAAGCATTGGAGGATGTATGAAATTACTAATTACAGGGCTATTGCTAATGGGAAGTATTTCTTCTTACGCTAATGATTGGCAAAGCTATTGGGATAGTTTCGGTGGATCAATCATGAGTGTAAAAGATCACGAAAGATTGGATGTGAATGGAGATGAAAAAACAGGTGTTAGTGTTGAGGTTAGAGGTTGTGTAGCTACTTTAGGCCTGTCTGATATGGCATTCATCTTGGGGCTTAAAAACTTTAAGCCTAATCTTAAGTCTTGTGATGAAAATGAAATCATCATTGCACCGACCTATTATAGAACGACATACGCTGATAATTGTATGGACTATACTAAAAAGATCTTTGTTCCTACTCCAGAAGACTGCAATTTTAACGCAGAAACCGGAAAAGTGATTATTGATCACAATTTTGAAGAATAGATTTAAAATAATAGATTTAGTATAAATAAGCCCAGCATTTCGCTGGGCTTTTTAGTTTGTACTTTGAGGAAACTGTTCGATCAGTGGCCTTCTGTGAATGAGATTAAAATTAGTAGTCTTTTTTCTGCAATAAGTTACATTCCCACTAACTGTAAAGTCGGACCCTACAGTGAGAGAATAGCTCTTCAGTTGCTTAATCAAAAAATCATAAGCATTTATCATCAAAAATCATCTGTATTAAATAGAAAGAAAATGGACAAGGTTGTTAGTAAAACCAAAACATAGGAATAAAAAAGCCTTTCTTGGGAAAGGCTTTTAAAAATGGGATGGCATAATTGATTCTTGCAACCGCTTAATATCTTGAGGCTTTTTGCTGAGGAAGCCAAGTTTTAAGTAAATTTTTCATTTAGCTTCTCAAATAAAAAATTAGGGGCTAAAAAGTGGAAAATTAATTTTATTGGAGCAAACCTATGAACATATTTGTCTACGCTTTTCTGGTTTTTTCTTCTTTGAGTGCATTTGGAAATGACTTTTCCCCTCTGCAAGAAGGTGTGTACTACTACGATTGTCCTGCGGCACAAAGGTACTGCTACGAGAGAACGACTTGGTACCGGTATGTTAAGCCAACATTTGATGAACTAGGGACGTTAAAGAAAGTAACCATTATGAGATCGAAAAAAGATGGTACCTTGGTTGGGTGGCCTGTAACTTTTTCATGTGTACAACAAAGTGAAGAATTCAACTGTGGAAACGGATTTTTAATGGTCCGTAATCATGGCACAGGATTTAAGATGAAGGGAAAGAGAGCTTATACAAGTTATAGATATAACCTTCTTAAACGAGTTAAGAAGGAATATGGCCATATTTATTGTAGTACAGCAGATGATAAGGGAAAGGTGATGCTCTACCTAGATTTAGACTCTAGTGAAGTAAAGAATGTCTTTGCTGGAAAGTTTTCTTATACATGGAAAGAATATTTCTTATACATGGAAAGAATATCTTTTTGGGGAAGATCACAGAAAGGATGAGCGCGCACCATCAGATATAAAACTTGAGAGGAGTTACGATCAGGGGCAGCCAGTTTACAGTATAGGGAAGAAAGAGAAATTATTGCTTCAGATTTATTCGGATAAGACATTTACTCTTGAAGCTAACTTTTGTCATATTCATAATGGATGTAACTCTAAACAAGTTACAGGAATTTGTTCCAGCGTGGTTGGATTGGATTTTTAATTTTTTTTAAAAAAATATTGATAAAAATAAACAAAAGCCCAGCATTTCGCCGGGCTTTTTTTTGTAGGAAGATTAAAGCGCCAAAAAAAAGCCCTAATCTATCGATCAGGGCTTTTTAAAATGGGGTGATCCACTTTTTTATTCACCCGATTCGTACCGCCAAGTCCAAATGACTAATATCATTCAATTACCAACCAAAAATGAGTGGAGAAATAAAGAGTTTTTACATCAAAAATACGTTGTAGAAAGGCGCAGTTTAAACGAGCTGGCGGTAGAGTTAGGTGTGGCCCGTCAGACTATCTCAAAGCAGATGAAAGAATTTGGAATCGAGACTCGAATCTCAGGAGCTGTACAAAATAGAAAGCGCGGTCTTGCTTATGGGAAGAAAGTTAAGGATCGAGAAATTGTAGTTCATAAGAGAGAACAAGAGATTATTGAGAAGGTCAAAGAGTTAAGAGAACAGGGCTTTTCTTATCATAAGATAGCTGATGTTTTGAATGTGATGGGGATTTCGACAAAAAGTGGAAAAGCAAAGTGGTCAGGTAAGACGGTCCACCAGGTACTATGTAGTATTAAGGAAAGTTAACTAATTGATATCTTAACTGATTCCGATAGAGAACTATTCCATTGTGGATATGTTGAATGTTTTGAAACCAACTTTTTTAGTTTAAGGAGCTGTTTTGAGTACAATAATTGATCAAGTTAAGAAGAAAAAGCTTCTAACTGGCCAAAAACTTGATTTTCTAGAATATCTGTTCCAGTTTGGACC
Source organism: Halobacteriovoraceae bacterium (assembly GCA_002718735.1). The sequence goes on from PBFR01000036.1 coordinate 38,647, forward strand.
ATGCACAACAAACGAATTAAAAAAATATGTGGAAGAAAATGGAATAATTACAGATTCAATAAAATTAAATCAACTTGACCGGCACCCATCTGTTTTAAAAGGTAAGGGCTTTATTAAAGTTCACTCCAAAAGAAAGTGTAAAGTTGGGACTAGTAACAAGAGAGTTGATGTACTTGAAGTTGTTTCAGAAATTCCTGAAATGAATACATTAAAACTTAGCGGAAAATCTCAAAAGATTTTTGAAAGCTCTTTTAATGCAGCTCTACTCGCCGTAGAGATCTATAATAAACCTAGAGTTACATTTAGATCAGAGTCGTATATTTCATTAATGGTTAACGCATGGACCAAGCTTTTTCATTCGTATTACAAGCTTAAGAAAATTGATTACTTTTATCCAAAAAGAAAAGATGAGAATTTTAGAAGAAGTTGGGATCTTGCGAAGTGTATTGGTCAATACCGAGATTTAAGTCCTTCTATTATTGCTAACCTTGAATTGTTCATTGAGTATCGAAATGAGGTAGAGCATGGGCTTCCAGATAATAAATATTTAGACTTAAATTTGTTTGGAGAGTGTCAGGCGTTACTTTTTAATTATGAAACTCTTGTATTAAAGCTGTATGGTGAGAAGCATGCTTTAAATCAGTCTCTAGCATTTTCTTTGCAGTTTTCAACAATGAGAAATTGTAACCAAGAGGAGTCTAATCAAAAACTATTGAAAGCTGAGTTGGAAGAGGTTGGGGGGTTTCTACAAAAGTACAGAACTAAGTTAACGGATGACGTTTTTAATAGCCAAGAGTATAGTGTTAAGTTGATTCAAATTCCAAAAGTTAGCAATAACGACCGTGCAGATGTCGCTATGACGTTTGTTAAGTATGATGAACTTAGTGATGAAGATAAAGAAAATTATCAGCATGTTTATACATTGATAAAAAAACAGGTTGAGAAGGTTGAGGTCGTTAATAAAGGACTTTATAAACCGGGAAAAGTATTGCTAGAGATAAATGAAAGGCTGAGTACTCCTATTAATCAATATGACCTTCAGTGTCTGTATTTAATTCTAAAGATTAAGCCAAAGGATGAGCAAAGAAAACTAAGTCCAGAGAAGTGTAATTCAAAGTTTTGCCATTATGATTCAGCTAATGACGATTATTTATATAATGAAAATTGGGTTAATTTTTTAGAGCACATATACATGAAGCAGAAAATCAAAAAAGAAGATATTCGATTAGCTAGAAAGGGTAAGAAAAATGAAGTTCTTGAAAAAATAAGAAAAATAGCAAGAAATTATTGAGGAGAGGTGAACATGAGTACTTATGATGTAGATTCGGTAGAGCTATTTGTGGGAGATAAGGTAAAAACGATTGAAGAGTATGAAGAAATTGTAAAAGGGTTTAAAATTATTATTCCAGAAGGAAGGGAGTTTGTTATAAGGGAACTTGTTAGTGATAGTTTTGCTATTGTAGAAAAATTTACTTTGAAAGGAGATAAGGACTATTTTATTACATTTAGTGATCAAATGATTAGAACGTCTAAAGTTCAAAAAATTGATTATTTCAAATAGACTTTTTTATTGTATGGGCTTCATTGTTGGTCTTAATCTGAAGTGTAAAGTTTCTCCACTTTGCTCTGGTATTTCATCTTTGGAGCTAAATACCTTTTTTCCTTTAAGGTCAAATTGAGCTAAGTCTTTTTCATTGAAAATTCTCTTAACTTTTTTAGTTTGAAAATCATTAATTGTTTTAGAACTTGGAAGTGCATTTGTGTTAGTAAGGATATATTTTGTTATAATATTGTAAGTAATAATCATGTCATCCAAATCTCTGTAAACCCAATGTTTGTTGACATTTTTTACTAGAAATTTCTTTCCCGTTATTGGAAGAACTCCACTATTATTATCAAGACTAATCTTTCCCGAGTCCCACTTTTCTTTAAAGTGTAAAAATGGCTTTTCACCATCAATATCCCAGTCTAAAAACTTTTTAAAATTGATCTGATCACCTTTATTGAGTTGAGCCTTGAATCCAAAGTTTAACTGTAGGTTAATTAATTCTAGGATAATTGGCGAATCTTTGTTTAGCATCCATTCTTTATATTCAGGGTTTATTTCATGAATCTTGCTATTAGTAGGCTTTTGTTGTTCTTTTTTAATGGCGTTTGAGTAATAGAGCTTTCCTATTCCTCCTAGTGATCCAACTAAGGCGGCTATTGCTATTGCCCAATTACTTACTGATAGCATTGTTGAGTTGTTACAACTGATGAGTAGCAGAAGTATGGTAGTGTAGAATATTGTTTTCATCATAGTCTTATATACTTCATGTGGGTCTTCAAATTTAATGGTGTTTGCGGTGCATCCTGAGGAAATAAGTTCGATATGAGTCATGAGCGGCTTTTTTAGTAAAATTTAATTACCACATTGAA
>PBFR01000037.1 GCA_002718735.1 Halobacteriovoraceae bacterium
GGTGAAGGTATTGGTATCGATAGATTGGTTATGATATTGACCAACTCTCACACAATCAGAGACGTAATCCTATTTCCTCTACTTAAAAAAGAGACTTTTTTCGAAAAAGAGGAGTAAATGGGCTCAACCTGGTCCATTTTTAAGATCATATCAGAAGGAAGAGCCGCAACACGCTTTCTAGTTGCGGCCTTGTTAAGCTTTTCTTTTTCAATTGCCGTCATTTTATCAACTATTGGACTTATGGATGGATTCGAGAGTAGTCTTCGAAAGTCCCTTAAAGGTTCATCTGGTGATTTTCAAATTACATCCTCAAAAGGATACTTTTTAATCGAAAAAATAACTGACTCGTTGGAAGGGTACAAATGGTCTCCTATCATGCAGGTCGAGTCCTTTGCGGTCGCAAATGAGACTAATAAGGGAGTCTTGGTAAAGGGGATTGAAACTAAAAGTTTTAATCAGGTGACTGGGCTTAATCTAGAATTAGAAAAGGGGGTGGCAATTGGTGTTGTCCTTGCCAAAGAGCTTGGACTTAAGCTTGGAGATGAGCTTCTTCTGACATTTGCAAGCGACAAGATGAGAGATCAGGCCGGAGCTATTTTAAAAAAATATACAGTGGACTCAATTGTTAGGCATGGGATCTACGAGAAAGACTTGAGATTTGTCTATATCTCTCGCTCAGAGCTTCTTGATACTTTCAAATATAAAGACGGTGCGGTCAATAAACTTCTTCTATCAAAAAATGAGGGGCAAGACTTTGAATTTGCTTTCTCAAAGCTTGAACAAGTTGTAAGTCATCCATATAAGCTTGAGCCGTATTGGGCCGAATATAAAACATTACTAAAGGCTGTGGAGGTAGAGAAGGCCTCAATCAGTTTGATCCTTCAGATTATTGTCGTGGTGGCAATTTTTAACGTAATCGCTTTTATCATCTATATAATGGAAAAAAAGTCACAAGAGTTTTTCTTGCTTAGAGCTTTTGGTGCAAGTATTTCAACTATTTCTAGGTTTTGGAAGGTTCTGTTGTTTTTTGTATGGTTTGCATCATCCGTGATTGCAGTGGGAATGACTTGGATCTTTAATTTAATAATTGGAAAGCTGCCGGTATTTCAGCTACCGGGCGATATATATGTCTTAAGTAAACTTGAGATCCAGCTAGGTTTAGAAGATTATCTTTTGGTGTTCTCTTTGGCCTTTTTATGGATTTTTCTGATTGGAACTGTGACTATGTGGAGAATGAAAAAGAAGACAGTTCTCTCTGGCCTTAGACAGGAGTTTAAATAATGAGTTTTATAGAGTGTACTAATGTGCAAAAAAACTTTGGTGCCACAAAGGTTCTAAGAGGAATCGACTTCAGTTTGGAGGCCAGGGAACAGGTGGCACTTGTTGGAGCCTCAGGGTCTGGGAAGTCAACCTTTCTATATCTTTTAGGAGGCTTGGATACGGCCGATGAGGGAGTGGTTAAAGTTAACTCCAAAGAACTCTCTAAATTGAGTGATCAAGGACTTGCAAACTATAGAAACAACGCAGTTGGATTTATATTTCAGTTTCACTTTTTGCTTCCATCAATGAACTGTTTGGATAATCTGTTGTTACCTGCAAAAATTGGAAATCATTCAATTAAGAAAACTAAGGAACATGTCCTGGAACTTGTTGATAGACTCGGTGTGTCGCACTGTTTGAAGAAGTATCCTTATGAAATATCTGGTGGCGAACAGCAAAGAATTAATATTGTTCGTGCTCTCTCTTTGAAGCCTTCTTTGTTGCTTTGCGATGAACCAACTGGAAACTTGGATAGTAAAAACTCTGAACTTGTCTCAAGCACACTTTCAGAACTGGCCAAGGATTATAACAGTGCCATGATAGTGGTGACTCATGACAATAATGTTGCATCGCATTTTCCTCGTAAAATAGTCATTGAAGATGGTCGGATAATTAGCTAATATCACTGTCAATTAGTGATTTCCATAGCTTGCTAAAAGGTTCGAAACGTTCATGTTAAAGTATATTCTTTTATCTATTCATCTATTGTGTATTTCTTCTTTTGCGCAAGAAAGCCTTGGTAAGGTCGAAGACTTTTTTAAAGTTGATGAAATTCAAGTTGTCGGCGTTAAAAAAGTTGAGCCGGAGGCTGTGACCGAGAAGGTTTCCCTTAAAGAGGGAAGTATGGCCACTAATTACTCAATCAGAGAGGCAATTAAATCAATCTATGATTTAAAATACTTTGAAGTGGTTGAGGCCCATCACATTAAAAAGGATGGCAAAAACGTTCTTCAATTCAAAGTCAAAGAAAAGCCAATTGTAAGTAAAATTATTTTTGAGGGAAATGACGAAGTTTCTTCTGAAGATCTAAAAGAACAAATAAAGACAAGAGAGTTCAACATTCTAGATGTGAACACAGTGAAGGCGGATGTTTCAAAGGTTCAGGACTTCTACGAAGAAAAGGGATTCTTTCTTGCAAACGTAGGTTATGAGCTTGTTGACAACTCTTTGGGCGGAGTTGATTTAAAGTTCATGATTCGAGAATTTGATAAGGTTAGAGTTAAACGAATCATGTTCTTGGGCAACAATGAGATAAAGGATGATGAGCTAAAATCCTTCATGCAAACAAGGGAAGAGTCTTTGTTCTCTCCTTTAAGTGGCTCTGGGAACTTTAAAGAGTTTAACTTTAAAAACGATGTTGAAAGACTTAAGTACCTTTATAAAACGCGTGGTTACCTTCAGGTAAACATCGGTAACCCATCTATTACTGTTTCAGAAGACAAGAAGTGGATCTTTATCACAATTAAAGTAAACGAAGGTCCAAAGTTCTCTATCAATAATATTTTTTATAATGGAGAGTTGTTGTTCACTGAAAATGAGATGAGAGAAAAGACTCAACTCAAGTCGGGTGACATCTACTCGGAAGAAACACTTCGCCAAGACATTCAGGCCTTAACTGAGATGTATCAAGACAAAGGGTATGCATTTGCAAACGTTTTAAGAACCTTGCAGATGGTGCCTGGTGAGAACAAGGTAGATATCAACTACTCTTTCGAGAAAGGCGAAATTGCTTACTTTGGAAAAATCATCATCAAAGGTAACACTAAAACGCGTGATAAAGTCGTTAGAAGAGAGTTAAAGATCTATGAGGGAATGATGTACTCTGGGTCTTTATTGAGAAAATCAAAAGAGAATGTTGTTCGACTTGGATTTTTTGAACCTGCAAGTGTTGTCTTTAATACAGTGTCTCCAAAGGGAAGCAATAACGTTCTTAACGTTGAAATATCGGTAAAGGAGAGACAAACTGGTCAGATCTCTGTAGGGGCCGGTTACTCTACGGCCACTAAGGGCTTCTTCCAAGCTTCTGTTTCTCAAAATAACTTTAGAGGTCTCGGACAGAATTTAAACCTTAACGTTTCGTTGGCCGAAAACCAAAAAACTTATAACTTAGGTTTCACTGAACCATACTTTCTGGATACCAAGTGGACTGCAGGTGGTGATATCTACCGTACACAAAGTGGGCTTATTAGCTCGTTTAGTTCAGAAAAATACGGTGGGGATGTAAGAGTTGGATATCCAATATTTGAATATACAAGACTTTTCATGACACTAAGACATGAGGTTACAAATATTCAGAATGTTAGAAACCCAACTGTTGATGAAGATATTGAAAACGGGACGGCGGCAACTGTTCAAATGTCCTTAAGATTGGATAAAAGAAACAATATTTTTGAGCCTAGTGATGGTCACTTTGGATCTGCAACTTTGGAATATGCAGGGTTTTACGGTGACCAAAAGTGGTTAAAGGCCTCTTTAGAGGGACGTTACTACGAGCCTATTTATGAGGAATTGGTGTTTAGATCAAGAGTAAGAGCTGAGCAACTAATGAAAACCTCAGACAGGGCATTGCCAAGAACGGAGAAATTTCAATTAGGTGGTGCAAGGAACATGCGTGGTTACGACTTTGAAGACGTTGGTCCAAAAGAGTTGTTGGAAGATGAAATTTCCGGAGAGGAGAGGTTGTTTAATATTGGTGGACAATTTTCGTTACTAACAACACTTGAGCTAGAGCATCCACTAATCAAGGAAGCAGGGCTTAAGTGGGTGGTTTTCTATGATGCCGGTAACGTTTTCGAAACTTCATTGGGAGATGATTTTACTCTGAGACAGGACTACGGGTTCGGATTTAGATGGTTCTCTCCAATAGGTGTGTTAAGATTTGAATTTGGATACCCAATTGATCCTGAAGAGGGACAAGACGGTCAACAATTCCATTTTGATATTGGACAGTTGTTTTAAAGTACATAGCTCTGCAGTTGGTGCGAGGGTCTAAGGAGGAAGAAATGAAAAAAATAATTTTGGTAATGGCGTTGGCATTTTCTTTTTCTGCCATGGCGGAAGTAAAAATAGCTATTGTGAATATTCAGAAAGTAATTACATCTATTGGTGAAGGCAAAAGTGTAATGCAGACTTTGGAGAAATCATTCAAATCAAAGCAAAAAGAGATCAAGGCCGAAGAGGATGCAATTAAGAAGTTGCAACAAGACTATCAAAAACAAAGCTCTCTATTGAGCGACAAGGCCAAGGCCACAAAAGAAGATGAAATTAGAAAAAAGATTGCAAGTCTTCAAAGAAAAACTATGGAGTATCAGAAGAATATTCAAAACCAAGAAAAAGAGCTTAAGAAGCCTATCTTGGAAAAGCTTAAACCTGTTATTGACAGTGTAAGTAAGAAGAAAGAGGTTGCTCTGACTTTTGAAGCTTCTTCCTCTCCTGTTGTATACGCTCAAAAGCAAGTTGATATCACTGAAGACGTGATTAAGGCCTACGACAAAAAACACAAGTAATTTATGAAATTCAACGAATTAAAAAGTGTTGGTCCCTCTTTGAATTTAGAATTCGGAGAGGAGACCGATATTGATATCCAATCAATCTCCACACCGGTTAGACCAAAAGAAAATACCTTTGTATTTATAAAAAACCAAAAGTTTTTAAATCGATTCTTGGAGGGTGAGGGATGTAGAGCGCTAGGCGCTGTATTAACTAAAAAACTATATGAATCCTTAGAGGGAGAACAACTGTCGGACTTAAAGAAGAGTCTTCAATGGCTTGCGACAGTTGAAAATGTCGAAGAAGCAATGTGTGCCTTTTCAAAACCTTTTTATGATCAGAAGTTTGGAAGTTTGAATCTGCATGTCGACGGCAGACAGATGGGCACTGCAGATGTTCATCCTTCTGCAGAAATTGCCCAGAATGTTTTCATCGGCGAGGGTGTCGTTATTGGATCAAATGTTACGATAATGCCCGGATGCGTGATCATGCCTAATTGCGAAATTGGTGAAGGAACTATCTTGTTTCCAAATGTGAGCATATACCCCTTCTCTAAAGTGGGGCAGGGGTGTCGAATTCATTCCAACACCACAATTGGTGCAGATGGGTTTGGATATAATTTCTTGGGTGGTGAGCACAAGAAGGTTTGGCACTTTGGTGGAGTTGAAATAAGAGACAATGTGGAAATTGGATCAAATTCTGCGGTTGATGCCGGAGCTTTTTCTCCAACATTTATAGATAGTGGAACCAAAATTGATAACTTCTGCCAAGTGGCCCACAACTCAAGAATTGGAAAACACGTCATCATCTGTGGACGTGCAGGTGTAGCAGGAAGTGTGACACTTGAAGATTATGTTGTTTTGGGAGCTGGGGCCGGTTGTGCACCGGGAGCTCACTTGAAGACCGGAACTCAGGTTGCGGCCATGGGGATTGTTAGTGAGAATGCGGTTTGGGGCCCTAAAGCGACTTTGGGCGGTCATCCCGCTAGACCTTTAAAAGAATGGCTAAGAACTCAGGCCAAAATTAATATTCTGACAAAGAAAAAGTAGGTTGATTATGCTAATGGACAAAAAACAGGTCGTAGAATTTTTACCGCATCGAGATCCTTTTCTATTTATTGATAGTGTTTCAGAGGTTGATACTTCTGGATGTGAGAGTCAAACAGAATTTAAAGAGGCAAAGGACCTGGTTGGCGCCAAGGTTACCGCTCAATTTGAGATCAAAGACGAGCTTGAAATACTTAAAGGTCACTTTCCTGGCAATCCTATTTTACCAGGAGTTGTACAAGTTGAAATGATGGCACAGGCAAGTGCTTTTCTTTCGGTGCCTTTGGTTGGAACTGATATGGCAAATTACGACGTTGAAACTCTTTTGCTTGCTGTGGACAAGGCCAAATTTAGAAAGCCTTTGGTTCCAGGGATGAAGCTTGAAATACAAGCTCACTTAACAAAAGTTAGAGCTAGAATGGCAAGTTATGAAGGCCTAATAACTTGCGATGGAAATAAAATCGCCGAGGCCGTGATTATGGCATCTGTAAATATTACGAAAAGAAACTAAAAGGAACTCAATGAGTGTAGAAATTCACCCAACCGCAATAGTGGAAGAAGGTGCTAAGTTTGGAGACAATGTAAAGATTGGTCCTTATTGTATAATTGGGTCTAATGTTTCCATTGGAGACGGAACTAAGCTTAAGTCACATGTTGTGCTTGAAGGTCACACCATTATTGGTAAAAACAATGATATTCACCAATTTTGCTCGATAGGGGTGCCCCCTCAGGATAAAGGCTACAAAGGCGAGCCGACTGAAACAATTATTGGCGATAATAACTTGTTCAGAGAGAATGTTACTATTCACAGAGCAACGACAAAGCAAAACCATAAGACTGTAGTTGGAAGTAATGGCTACTTCATGGCCGGAGTCCATATTGCTCATGATTGTGTGGTTGGAGACAATGTAACGATGGCAAACAATACTTTATTGGCAGGCCATGTGCATATTGGAGACTTTGTTCAAATGGGCGGAGCTTGCGGTATTACACCATTTGTTAATATTGGAAGAGGAGCCTTCATCGGCGCTGCCAGTGCGATCGATAGAGATATTCCACATTTTTGTGCTGCCTTAGGTAATAGGATTAGACTTAAGGGTGTTAACATCATTGGTATGAAAAGAAGAGGTTACAGCAAAGATCATATTTCAGAGGTTGTAGAATTTTATAGAATAATGGAGGCCAGTGCCTTTTCTCCAAAGGCATTCGTGGAGCATCCAGAAAATATCGAAGATTATAAAAACAACCCTGTAATTCAAGAGTTGGTTGAGTTTATTTCAAAAAGTGAAATCGGACTTCCACCGTTCATGTCTTAAAAGGAACTAATATGACTAATAAGGTAAAAGTGGCCGTGATAGGCTACGGGCATTTAGGCAGGTGGCACTCGCAAAAGGCTGCCCAATTGGACACTTGTGAACTCGTGGCAATTGTTGAATCTTTTCCTGCAAACCAGGAAAAGGCCAAGCAGGCCCATCCTGATACAAAAATTGTAAATGATATCAATGAAGTTATGGGAGAAATAGAAGCTGCAGTAATCGTCACCCCAACTTCAACTCACTATGAGCTGGTAAAGCTGCTTCTTGAAAACGAAAAGCATGTTTTTTGTGAAAAACCTCTTTGCTCCACTGTTGAGGAGGCTAAATCTCTTAAGGAAAATCTTAAAGAAGGTTTGGTTCTTCAGGTTGGACACAGTGAAAGATGTCATCAAGCATGGGAGCTATTAAGTGAAGATGTTAAATCCATTAAAGGCGCTGCCACTCTAAAGATTGAAAGGGTTGCAGCTTTTAAGGGTAGGGCAACTGATGTAGATGTTGTGCAAGACTTAATGATTCATGATTTGGACCTAACCCGTTTTCTAATGCAAAGAAAGGTCAAAAACGTTAGGGCGTATGGACATAAAATCAGGACTGGCAAGTGGGACCAGGTAAATGCTGTATTGAATTTTGAAGATGGTTCGGTTGCCATGGTAACAAGTGGAAGAAATCACGTGAGAGAAGTTAGAAGCTTGGAGATTACCCACGACAGTGGATGTTTGTTTGTGGATCTTTTCACAAACCAGATTTCTAAAGCAACAGACACTCAGTTCGATGATGGCGAATACGTTCAAGAGTTTCCTTATGAAAAAAGAGATCATCTTCTTATTGAGCAAGAGAACTTTTATAATTCAATTTTAAATAAAGAGGCTCCAATGGTTGGCTACGAAGATGGACTCAAGGCCATTGAGTTAGTCGAGGCCGTTTTAACCAGTTTGGAATTAGGTAAAGAGGTTGAAGTCTAAACAAAGTTGCTTAATATTGGCCGGTGAAAGATCTGGTGAAGATCATGCACTTACCTTCTTTGATGAACTCAAGGATATGGTGCCCAATTGTGAATTTTTTGGTGTCGGAGGGGAGAGGCTTCGCTCTAGGGGAGTGGAAACTCTTTATGACGTTAAAGACTTCTCTGGTATTGGAATTTCAGAGATCCTGTCCAAGATTCCGTTTTATTTTAAAGCACTCGATCGAATCATTGAGGAAGTGGACAAGCGCCAAACCAAAACAGCTATACTAATCGACTTTCAAGGCTTTAATCTGAAACTTGCAAAGAAACTCAAGAAAAGGGGAGTTAAGGTTCTTTACTACGTTGCTCCCCAAGCATGGGCATGGAAAGCATATAGAGCAAAGGCCTTGCAAGAGTGTGTTCATACTTTGTTCACAATTCTGCCTTTCGAGAAAAAGTGGTTCTCAGACAGAGGTGTCTCTAAAACTCGCTCGGTAATTCATCCTCTGATGATAGAGCATGGACAAAGACTCAAAGAATTAACGGTTAAAAAACATTCTCGCTTTAAGGATCGTAATCCACGCATTCTTTTGTTGCCTGGAAGTAGAAGAAGTGAAGTTCAGGCCTTATTGCCGGTTTACGAGAAGGCGATGATGCTTCTTGGTGAGAACGAAGAATTTGAGCTTGGAATTGTAAATGTGGAGAGTGTCCCAAGTGAATGCTATGAAAGCGGTCTTAGTTTCAATAAAGTTTACGACTCTGAAGAGCTACCAAGTGCTTTTGAGTGGGCAGATATGTGTGTGGCCGCTTCAGGAACAGTGACTCTCTCCTGTGGTCTGTATGGTGTGCCAACTGTTGTTTGCTATAAACTAAGTCTAGTGACTGAGTTTATTTTTAGTCTTTTGGTGAAGTATGATGGGCCTGTTTCTCTAACAAACATAACGCATCAAAAATATCTTTTTCCCGAGCTCATTCAGCATCACGCAGATAGGTACAATATTGTTAAGCATCTCAAAAGGTGGATTAAAGATCCTAAAGAATACGATTCTATTTCAGAAGAACTTTATCAAACAAAACAGATGTTGAGTGGAGAGGATTTTTCGGTTCCTCAATACATGGCAGAAGTGATACAATCCAGCTATGAATCTTAAGCTTGTCTCAAATGTCTTTTTGCTACCCGTCTCAAAATTATGGGATTTTGTTTATAGAGTTCGGCGATCATTCTATGAGTATGGATTAATTAAAAAAGAGTATTTTAAAGTCCCAATCATCTCTGTTGGAAACGTGACCTTTGGCGGAACTGGAAAAACTCCAATGATTATTTGGTTGGTTTCCAAGCTTGAAGATTATAATCAAATTCCAGCAGTTTTAACCCGCGGTTATAAGGGAGATATGGAGAATAAATCTGGGATAATTAAAGGTGGACAAAGATTTAGGTCCAACCCCCAGGTCTTTGGCGATGAGCCAATGCTTATTTCTCAGAGACTTAAAAAGGGAGCAGTGATTGTTGGAAAAAGAAGGGCACAAAACCTAAAAAAATACTTTCACGAGGTAAGGCCGGATGTGGTTTTACTAGATGATGGGTTCCAGCACATTCAACTCTATAGATCTTTTAATATCGTACTGTTTGACGCTCTTCTACCTATCGATAGATATAAGACAGCTCCATTAGGCTACCTACGAGAGGGACTAACCTCACTTAGACATGCTGATGCAATACTCGTTAGTCGCTCCGATCAAGCAAGCGAGGAGCAATTGGAGTCCCTTTTTAGACTTCTAAGACCCTACCATCGAGAAGATACAATTATAGGTAAGTTTAAATATATACCGGCCGGTCTCTATGACTGTTACTATAAAAAGCAGATGGAAACGAGCGAGCTTAAGGGTAAAAAGGTTCTTGCTTTAAGCGCAATTGCTTCGCCTGAGGCCTTTTATAAAATGCTGGAGAATGCGGGAGCTGAAATTGTAGAGAAGATTGATTACCCCGATCATCACTTTTTTAGCGATGAAGAAATCAATGACATCCTTTTGAGGGCAACTAAGCATAATGCATTGGTTTTAACTAGTGAGAAAGACATGGTTAAAATTAGAAGAGTCTCTCAGGACGACAGGATCTTATTCCTAAGCATTTCTGTAGACTTCATCTCCGGAGAGGAAGAGCTTTTGTCGGGTATAAAGAAAGTTATCAACCTTGATTATCAATAGAATGGGATTAAAATAGAAAGATAACCAAGGATCAACTGTGAACTTTCTATTTTTAGCCATTTTCTCTCTTATTTTATCTTCATGTTCTACTCAAAGTTGGAGCGAACTCTTTGGCGGAGATAACCCTGAAGAGAGAAATAAAGAGCTAATGGAATCTTTCGGAACCGAAGAAGAGGTTCTTGAAAAGTTCACGGAGTCTAAAGACGCAGGCCCTAGTCCTGAGCCCGCCCCAGTAGTCGAAAAAAAAGAAAAGAAAGCACCTGTATATAAAAAGAAAAAAACTCAAAGGCCAAAGAAGGAGCAAGCTCCCAAGAAGCGAGTGGCCACTAAGACTGAAAAGCAGGCTCCTGCGGCCAACTACCCTTTAGACTATCCAAAAGAGCTGAAAGTGATGTCCAAGTCCAGTGAAATACTTTGGAGAGAGTTTGATCCAAAATTTTTTACAGGAGAGAAAATATTTATGGATATCAATTACATGGGGATATCCACTGGAAAAATCGTTTTAAGCACTGAAAAAGAAACTGTAATTGGAGAAACACCGGTTTATCACATACACGCAAGAGTTAAAACTGCCGATTACTATAGATACTTGTACGAGTTAGACGACAATATCGATTCATACATATCCAAGAGTACCAAAACCCCTGTAAAGTTTAGTCTAATTCAAAGAGAATCTGGCCAAGATGTGGATGACCTTCAACTTTTTGATTTGGAAAAACTTACCACCTATTCCTTTTATAAAAGGGTAAGTGGCGAGCGAACTAAAAAGAAAAAACATGAAGGTTTTGTACCAAAAAGATTTTCGGATCCTCTATCAGTAATATGGTTTTTAAGAGGCCTTCCAATGGATAAAGGAAAAAGCTTTAAAGTTCCAATTATCAATAGAGGCAAGATTGTTATCTTAGAGGCAAAGAATGAAGGTATGGAAACAATAGATACTGAGCTTGGTAAAAAGAAGGCGTATAAAATGTCTGCCTTTACAAGCTATACCGGCGAGACTCTTAAAAGTGGAAAAATGACATTCTGGTTTTCCGCCGATGAGAAACGAGTCTTTTTAAAGTTTAATGCAAAAATAAAAATTGGCTCAATCAGTGGTGAGATAAAAAAATACAAGCTATGAAAGAAAGAGTTCATGTAAATGATTTAACCACCCTTTTTATCTGTCCAAGTACTGAGTGGAGAACTCTTGAAAGAAAGGCAATTGCTGATTGTTTATATCTACGCGATAGTGGTGGGAATCCCATTCTTTTTTGTGTGAAAGGATCCTATGTGGACAGGGAGGCAGACAAAAAAGATCTGCCCAGAATTTACTACACTGGCCAAAAGCTTGATAGGCTTTTTGACCTTCGCTATATCAGAGACATGAGCAAAATTCTTAAAGAGAACCGATTTGACATTGTTCATTGCTATAACTTGGACTTTATTTGGGGGCTATGTTTTGTATTATTGTCCAATCCGAAAGTGCCCCTTCTGTTAACATTTAATCACTTTTTGAACTACACCCAAAAATCCCTTTGGCAAAGGTGGCTATTTAGAAGAGTAGATTTGATAATAACTTTCTCCCAGACAACAAAAGAGATAGCACAAGAGACTCTTCCAGTAAGTTTGCGAAAGGTGAAGATCGCTGGAGGAGGAATAGACATTCTCCCTAGACCTGAGAGAGTGGAAAAGCTTGTTAAAAGACTTGGAACAATTGTTTGTGGGGCAGAGGATTACGAGAGAGTAAAAGTTGTTATCTATGCTCTTCACGCCCTAATTCCATCAACTGTTGATTTGGGAATTAGGGTTGAATTTTCTTTATTCATGGAGGATGAACAAGAGGAAATTAAAAAGGCCTTAGAAGAGCTAATAGTGACTCTGGAAATGAATGAAGTCGTTAGTTTTAAACCTCTTCTAAGCGAGTATAGTCCTTTTAAAGAGGTAGATGTTTTTGTGAGTACATCCTTTGAGGAGCCATTTAACGATTATGAGATTATGGCACTGCTTTCTCATGTTCCCGTGATTTTTCCAAGAACGGCCTCACGGCAATCAATTCTTTTAAAGTACAAGTGGGTCGGAGAGTCATATTACTTTGAAGATGCAAGAGAGCTGAAGTCAAAACTTCTTAAGCTTCTAATAAATGAGCAAGTATATTTAAATGAACTCCAAGAGAGTCATGAGCAGATTAAAGACCTTCATGGGATTGAGGCATACGCTCAAAGAGTCTCAGGATTTTATGAAAGACTATACGCAAAGCGTCTTAGGTATTTACGTCACAAGGCCAACCTGAATTAAAATAATCTATCAAATTGTAAGCTTTTGAATTTGTTGACTTGTTTGTGTGTTAAACCTCCTGGGACTCCCTAGCATCAGGAGTAATCCAGAGAGGGAAATGTTCATGCTAGTTGGCCATTAATGGGGTATCTAAGCCACTAAAATAACTTAAAAAAAAGTGACTACTTAAAGATTTTTTAATGCTATTAAATGCTCACCAAGAGCTTGATTCCAACGGGATTTAAATAGCTTAAGTTGTTGACTTCTCTCCCATGTCATCATATAAATCTAAACCCTCTACAGTAGTAGAATTAATGCCAGTTTTTAAGAGGTGTCTTATGACAACTACACAAATCCCCGCGTGGGCAAAAGAATTTGAAGTCGTTACTTCCGAAGAAGAAGCAGCGCAAAGAGGGAGCGAAGAATTTGAGAAACTTCTCAATGAAACCAGCTCTAAAAGCTTCCAAGAAGGTGAAGTTTACAAAGGTAAAGTAATCGCTATCACTGATGACCTAGTTACAGTTGATATCGGTTATAAGCAAGAAGGTCTTGTTTTTGCCAAAGAATTTAGAAATTACGACGGTACGTTGAAAGTTTCTGAAGGCGATGAAATCGAAGTTTACTTGGAGAGACTTGAGTCTCACCTAGGAAACCTTGTTCTTTCTAAAGACAAAGCCGAAATCCTTAAAGCTTGGGACAAAATCTCCGAAGCTTGTGAGAAAGGTCAACCTGTTAAGGGTACTGTTATCGCTAAAGTTAAAGGCGGTCTATCAGTTGACATCGGTGTTAAAGCGTTCCTTCCAGGATCTCAAATTGACATCAGACCTACTAAGAATCTTGATAAGTTCATTGGTAAGACAATGGAATTCAAGGTTATTAAATTTAACAAGAAAAGAGGGAACATCGTTCTTTCTAGAAGAGCTATCCTTCAAGAGGAAAGAGGCAAGTTGAGAGACGAGACTCTTGAGCAAATCTCTGAAGGTATGGTTGTTAAGGGTATCGTTAAAAATATCACTGACTACGGTGCGTTTATCGACCTTGGTGGTGTTGATGGCCTACTTCACATTACTGATATGTCTTGGGGAAGAGTTAAGCACCCTTCTAACCTATTGGCAGTTGGCGATGAAATTGATGTTAAGATCTTGAAGTATGACGCTTCTAAAGAAAGAGTTTCTCTAGGACTTAAGCAAGTACAACCAAACCCTTGGGAATCAGCTCAGGAAAAATACCAAACTGGTACTAAGGTTAAAGGTGAAATCGTTTCAATTAAAGATTATGGAATCTTTGTTGAGCTAGACGATGGAATTGAAGGACTTGTTCACGTATCTGAAGTTTCTTGGACTAATCCTAAGGGACCTATCAAAGGTCACAACGTAGGTGATACAATTGAAGCTCAGGTTCTAGAAGTAGACGTTGAGAATAAGAGAATCTCTCTTGGTCTTAAGCAGCTTCTTGCAAACCCATGGGACGAACTTGAAGTTCAATACCCTGTTGGGAAAGAAGTTGAAGGTGTTGTAAAAGCAGTTGTTGATTTTGGTGTTTTCGTTGATCTTGACGGAGCTCCAGTTGACGCTCTTATTCACGTAAGCGACATCTCTTGGACTAAGAAAAATATTAACCCAAGTGAAGAGTTCAAAGTAGGCGACAAGGTAAAAGCTGTTGTTCTAACTGTTGATAAAGACAATTCTAAATTCTGCCTAGGGATCAAGCAACTTGAAGAAGATCCTTGGAAGAGAATCGAAGAAAGAATGCCAGTTGGCTCTGTTGTTGAAGGCGAAGTTGTAAGAGTTACTGACTTTGGTGCTTTCGTAGAGCTAGAGACAGGAATTGAAGGTCTGATCCACATTTCTGAACTGTCAGAAGAGAGAGTTGAGAAGCCAAGCGATGTTATCAAAGTTGGTGACAAAGTTAAGGCCTTGATCATGTCTATTGACAAGGACGACAAGAAAATTGCTCTTTCGAAGAAAAACGCTGAGAATGGCGCTGATCTTTCGAAATACCAAGATGAGCAAGGTGGAACAAGTGCTCTAGCAGAGAAACTGAAAGGCTTTTCTGTAGATTAATTTTTAAAACATAGTTTTAGAAATATAGGGGGATCTTCTGATCCCCCTTTTTTATTGCGGCCGGATTAAAAATCCAAACATGAAATAATACTTAGTCAGCTCTTCCCCGTCCTCAACATTCAAAGGTTCTTGGTAGTTGAAGCTTGCAAATAGGCCGTAATCAGAGGTTAAGCTTTTATCGTAGGCCAAGGAAACCATTGGGCCGTAAGTACTCTTAGAAGCACTTGTATCTAGCTCAGAGCTAGTTATTTTGCTTTCACCTATATTCACATCAGATGCTTTAAAGTCATAGAATCCACCGAGTCCAAAAGAGATGTTAGACTGCAGATCATATCTTCCAAGAAAGTGGGTCTGAAACTTCTGAACTTCCTCTAAAAGAATGTTGTCTTCCTTTCTAACGGAGTACTCTTTTGTAAGCCTTGTTGCCCCTGCATCCCAGGAGAATCTCTCCGTTAGAAAGCCTTTGATCCATATTCCCAGTCCGAGCTCATTATGATTTAGGCCGTCGGAGTCCATATCATCAGTCTGTTCAATCTGAATGGGTGATCCAAGCCCAAGTCCTAAAAGCCATTTTGGTTTTTTGGACTTTTCAGAAACAAAAATGGTCTTTTGGGCTATTAATTGCTCATCTGTATTTTTGTCGAGTGAATGACCTAGAACTGAATAGGTTAACGATATGATAAGGATGAGTAGCATTTTATTCCTTTCTATAATGCTACTTTATTGAGCTATCTCGGTAAAAGAGGGAGAAGCTTATTTATTTCATTGTTAATCTCTATGTTTTATCAAAAAACAGTGATGAATTTTGAGATCTGAGAAGTCTTGAGGGATTGATTTTAAACTAACGTCTTTTATATCAAAGTCTTCACTCAAAATAGGATCAAGCTTGAACTTTCTAAAATTATTGGAAAAATATAGGTCGCCACCTTTATTTAACCTATTCATGCATAGTCTGATCAGGCCCAAATGATCTCTCTGCACATCAAAGGAGCCCTCCATTCTTTTAGAATTGGAAAAGCTTGGAGGATCACAGAAAATAAGGTCATATTTGGACTCTTCTGATTTCAAAAACTCAAATGTATCGCTATGGATGAAGTTGTGATCATTTATAGTTAAGTTGTTTAGCCTAAAGTTGTCTTTGGCCCAATTTAAGTAGGTCTTTGACATGTCCACTGATGTGGTGAAACCTTTACCCATTGCAGCTGCCACACTAAATGATCCTGTGTAACAGAAAAGGTTTAAAAAGCGCTTATTCTTTGAAATTGATCGAATTTCTTTTCTAAGAGGACGATGGTCTAGGAAAAGGCCCGAGTCTAGATAATCGCTAAGGTTAACTTTATATTTGCACCCATTTTCGGTAATTACCATTGTCTCACCCTCTGCTGTGAAGGTTTCGTATTGGCTTTTACCCTTTTTAATTTCACGCACCTTTAGAAAGATCTTTGATTCATTAATATTAAGTGTGGCCGTAATCGCCTCGATTATATCCGAGCGATGCTGTTTGACTTTCCTTTGATTTTCTTCTGTCGGTTCAAGCTTTTTCCCCTTTTCCCATACAATGGCACTATCCTTGTATATATCAATAATAAAAGGATATTGAGGGATGTCTTTGTCATAGAGACGGTATGCCTCAATATTGTTTTGGGATAAAAACTTTTTGAGCTTTTTATGGTTTTTCCTAAGGCGGTTTTGAATAGTTGTTTTATCTTCCATAACACGTATTATAAAATGCAATGTGGAAATGCAAAAGAACTGTATTGCTCAAAATGGATTTTAATTATGTTTAATGAAGCTTCTAAAATTGAAATAATAATGGGAAATGGCGATGAAAAATCAGGTGATCCTGGAGTTGCTATCGCTGAGAAGACAAAGCTTAAAAAGCCCCCTATGTACAAGGTATTAATGCATAATGATGACTATACGACCATGGAGTTTGTCATTCATGTGCTAATGAAGTTTTTTAACAAAACCTATGAGGAGGCACACGCTATCATGTTGCAAGTTCACAATGATGGTATTGGTATCTGTGGCATCTTTACTCATGAAGTGGCGGAATCAAAATCACACAAAGTGAACCGTTATTCTCGGGGAAAAGGGCATCCATTAAAAAGCTCAATTGAACCTTGCGACTCCTAAAATCGTTCCCATATTGGGTTATAGAGAGGTGATTATATGATTAGTTCCCAACTGGAAATGTATTTAAATAAGGCCATTAAAAAGGCCAATGAACGAAAACACGAGTTTTTAACTCTGGAAAACGTACTTTTAGCAATAGTTGAAGATAAGACTGTTAATAAGGTTTTAGGAGAGTGCGGAGTTGATATCAATCTTTTGAAGAAAGATTTGGAAACATTTATCGATGAAGATTCTAACTTTTCTCTACTAAACCAAGAAGAAATTGATGAACTAGGAAAAGAGCAGTTCACTAACGAGGAGATGAGAAGAATTGCCAACCAAAATGGCATTTTCTATCAACCAGAGATCTCACTTTCTTTGCAAAGAATCATCCAACGAGCCGCACTTCACGTTCAAAGCTCAGGTAAAAAAGCCATTCTTCCAGTAAATCTACTTGTGGCAAAGTTTAGTGCAAAAGAGGCCTACGGGGTCTACCTACTTAAAAAACACGGTGTTGAAAGAATCAATATTGTGGAGAAGATTGCACATGGTTCAGACAGTCCATCAACAGGGGATAGTTCAATAGAATCAGATCCGCTAGAGGGTGAGGAAGAGAAAGGTTCAAAAGTTCTTGAAGAATATACGGTAAATCTAAACAAACTTGCTAGAGAAGGAAAGATAGACCCTGTTGTAGGCAGAAAGGATGAGCTCCAAAGAGTTATTCAAATTCTTTGTAGAAGAAGAAAGAACAACCCTGTTCTAGTTGGCGACGCTGGGGTAGGAAAGACTGCCGTGGCCGAAGGACTGGCCATACTAATTGAAGATGGGCAGGTTCCATCCATTATTGCGGATATGGAAATTTACAGTCTCGACATGGCCGGACTTCTCGCCGGGACAAAATTCCGTGGTGATTTTGAGGAAAGATTAAAGGCAGTAATTGCAGCTATAGAAGAAAAGAATAAAGAGCACGGCTGTATTCTTTATATCGATGAAATTCACAATATCATTGGAGCTGGTAGTACTAATGCTGGGAGTATGGATGCCTCAAACTTACTAAAACCTGCTTTGAGCAGGGGAACTATTCGCTGTATGGGAAGCACTACCTATGACGAATTTAGAAAGTTTTTTGAAAAAGACCAGGCCCTTACAAGACGTTTCCAGAAAATTGACATTTTGGAGCCATCTGTATGGGATACTATTAATATTTTGAAAGGGCTACGTTCTAGGTTCGAAGACCACCACGGTGTTGCTTATTCTAACGAGGTACTTGAGTCTGCAGTAAATTTAAGTAATAAACACATAAATGATAGAAAACTTCCTGATAAAGCAATTGATGTAATCGATGAAGTTGGAGCATTTTTAAGGATACGTAACAAAGACGCCAAAGAGGGCGAAGTTCAAAAAGATGTGAGGATTCAGGATATAGAGAAGGTTGTAGCTAAAATTGCTCGAATCCCAGAGAAAAACATCACTTCTAACGAGAAGGACAAATTAAAACATCTAGAGAGAGATCTCAAGTTATTGATTTTTGGGCAAGACAACGCCATTGAAAAAGTTAGCAACGCAATCATCCTTTCCCGATCGGGACTTGGTGATCAGCAAAAGCCAATAGCAAACTTTCTTTTTGCGGGCCCGACGGGGGTAGGTAAAACAGAGCTTGCTAAGCAACTTGCCATGACCATGGGGATAAACTTTGAAAGAATAGATATGTCGGAGTACATGGAAAAGCACTCCGTTTCTAAGTTGATTGGAGCTCCTCCAGGTTATGTGGGGTTTGATCAAGGAGGGATTTTAACTGAAAAAGTTAATAAAAACCCATACTCAGTCCTGTTACTTGATGAGATAGAGAAAGCTCACCCTGACGTATTTAACATCCTTCTTCAAGTTATGGATCATGGGAAACTTACGGACTCTAATGGCAAAACCTTTGATTTTAGGAATGTTATTCTGATAATGACCAGTAATGCCGGTGCTCAGGAAATGGAGTCTGGAAGTATTGGGCTATCTAAAGGCGGGGCTAAATTCAATATTGCCAAAAGAGATCAGGCCATTAAAAAGTACTTCACCCCCGAGTTTAGAAATAGGTTGGATGCAGTGATTTACTTTAATCATCTTTCAAACGTAAACATTAAATCGATAGTCGAAAAGTTCATTATGGAGCTCGAAAATCAGTTGTTGGAGAAGAAGGTTGAGCTCGAAGTTAGTGACGAAGTTATCGACTGGATCGCACTTACCGGCTATGACCCTAAGATGGGAGCAAGGCCAATTGGAAGAATGGTTAACGAAGAACTTAGAAAGTCTTTGGCCAATGAAGTCTTGTTTGGAAAGCTTGAAAAAGGTGGAAAAGTAGTCGCAAAACTTAAGAACGACAAGGTAAACTTTGAGTTTGAGACTAAGAAAGTGGAAGAAATTTCACCTTAAGATACCTAGTTTTTAAGAGGGAATTTGTACTTTTTTTAAAAAAAATTCCCTCTTAAAAAAAGGGCTGAAAACGTTCAACAGCCTTTGCTACAATGATTATCCTAAAATACCTATAAGGCCTGCCTCTAAAAAACATATTTTAAAAAACTTAAGTCTTTTTTTGAATCTTCCGATGGAAAAACAAATTTTATATTTTTTATTTGCGTTAAATAAAAAAACTGTTTATCCTTGAAATTAGATACAATATTATTTTTGGGGATTAAATTTATTTCTGGGAGGAAATTTATGGCTGCAAAAAAAGCAACAAAGAAAAAAGTAGCTAAAAAAGCAACAAAGAAAAAAGTTGCAAAAAAAGCTACAAAGAAAAAAGCAACTAAAAAAGTAGCTAAGAAAGCAACAAAGAAAAAAGTTGCTAAAAAAGCGACTAAGAAAAAAGTTGCAAAGAAGGCTACAAAGAAAAAAGTAGCTAAGAAAGCAACTAAGAAGAAAGCTGCTAAGAAGCCTGCTGCAAAAAAGGCTACTAAGAAAAAAGTTGCTAAGAAAAAGTAATTTTTCTACAAAATGACCAAACATAGGGGCCTCTTTTGAGGCCCTTTTTTTTTAAAATCCAAAAGATCGGTTCAAATCCTATTCAATTTAAGAACTCCACTCTATACTTGATTCAATTAGGCAAAATTGGAGTGATATGAAACATATAAATAAGCTATTTTTAAAAGGGTTAATTGTCGTTTTACCAGTTACGGTAACTATTTATGTTCTCGTTTTGGTGGCAACTAAGGCCGAAAAGGTTTTCGGTGGGTTCATCAAAGATATTTTGGGAGCAGATCTCTATGTTCCTGGCCTTGGGATTCTTTTAACTTTTATTGCTATTTTGGGTGTCGGAATTCTCGTCTCAAACTTCATAACCGGTAGAATAATTAATTGGGCGATGGATAAGTTTGAAAATTTCCCTTTAATTAAAGCTATTTACAAGCCCCTTAAGGATCTAATGTCTCTTTTTGCCACAGGTAGTGAAAACAATATGAAAAAAGTTGTTTTTGTTAACTTTGACCACTTAGGGTTTAAGTGTATCGGTCTTGTGACTAGAGAGGAATTTTCAGACTTGCCGGCCAATTCTGTGGGTCCAAATCAGATCGCAGTTTATATTCCCATGAGTTATATGTTGGGTGGCTTTACCGCGATTGTTGATAAGGAAAGTGTAGAGGCACTTGATATTCCGGTGGACAAGGCCTTTAAGTTAGCAATTACCGGTTGGATTAAAGCTGAAAAAAATCGTGATTTCAAACTGTAGGCTTTGCCACTCCAGTTCAGTTCATCCTTATCTTTCGGCCGAAAGACCTTTTAGGGCAAGTTACCTAATTTGTTCAAATTGCGACTTGGTTTATCTAGACGAGTGCTTTCTTTTGGAAAAGTTCGAAGAGCAGTCTCAGTATAAGTTACATCAAAATGATAAAAGAGATCCCGGTTACGTTAACTTTCTATATAAGTGTCTGACACCAACTCTGAAACAACTAGGTCCCGGGATGAAAGGTCTGGATTTTGGATGTGGGCCTTATCCGATGTTGGTTGAGCTAATGCACGAAGAAGGCTTTGAGATGGACGGTTTTGATCCTTACTTTTTTCCGTCTACGCACGAACTTGAAGACAAGTATGATTTTGTCATTAGTACAGAAGTGGTGGAGCATTTTAATGACCCGCACCTTTCCTGGAATGATATGGTTGCAAAGGTTGCAAAAGGTGGGTTCCTTTCAGTGATGACCTCACTACGATACGAAAATATTGATTTTAAAAGTTGGCATTACAGACATGATAAGACACATGTCAGCTTCTACTCTGAAAAGACCATGAACTGGATTGCAGATTTCTTTAAGCTGGAAGTGGTTGCAATTGAGAAAAATGTATTTATCTTTAAAAAATCCTAATTTTACTTAGAAAAGATGAAAGGTTGGGTTAGCTCTACAACCTGATCGCTCTCAAGTTTTGGAAAGATGATTATGTCTGCTACAGCAAACATGCAGTCCACAAACTTTCTAGGATATTGCTGATTATCTATCTTGAACTTTTCAACCTGTCCCTTGGCGTTGATGTCCAAGTCAAGAACAACCCTAATTCTGTCATTGCCTAAGGCTGTAAATAGGTCACTTTCTTTTGCACAATTTGCAAACTCTGGTGATTTCTCGTTGAGTGCTCGTAGCATTTTTGATTGGAGATCCCTTGCCTGGTCTCTTTTTTCAAAGGTTGAACAGGATACAAGTAAAAGCAATGCTAAAACCTTCATAAAGCTCTCCGAGTTTGATAAGTAATTGGAAACATTGTATATCAGACTGGTCTATTTTGACAAAGAGATACTATTATTCACTAAAAAAAGGAAAGATTTATGCCAAAACCTCAAGATTTTCCAAGTGAACCAAAAAAACTTTGGGATGTTTTCTATGACTTCACCCAAACTCCAAGACCTAGCAAACATGAAGAGAAGATTCAAAACTACCTAATGGAGCTTGCTAGGGAAAACGATTTTGAGTGTCAAAAAGATGAGGTGGGAAATATTATAATTTACGTTCCTGGAAAGAATGGAAGAGAAAGTGATGAACCGGTTCTAGTCCAAAATCATATTGATATGGTTACCGACTCCCTGCCAGAAGTCCAAATTGACTTCAAAAACGACCCCATTGAGACTTATATGGACAAAGGTTGGCTAAAAGCAAAAGGCACTACTTTAGGTGCCGACAACGGTATCGGGTGTGCAGCGGCGTTGGCCCTGACTCTTGATGAAAGTACTATTCATCCGCCATTAGAGCTTCTTTTCACTGTTGATGAAGAAACTGGTCTAAATGGAGCACTTGGGTTGGAGTCAAAGTACTTTAAGGCAAAGAAGATGCTTAACCTTGATACTGAGGAGTGGGGAAGTTTATACATCGGCTGTGCTGGGGGAATTGATTATCAATTTGAAAGGGACTTCACTTTAGAAGATGCAAAAAAGGATCAAACTCTTTTTGAAATCAAAGTGTCTGGCCTAGTTGGCGGACACTCGGGTCTTGATATTCAAGAACAAAGAGGAAATGCTATTAAGCTTGTCGTTGAATACCTCTCAGAGGCCCTCAAAGGGTATAATTTGAGCTTGGCAGAGCTAAGAGGGGGCAGAGCACACAATATTATCCCAAGAGACGCATTCGCTAAATTCTACGCTTCAAACGCCAACATCGATCATTTGAAAGAGTTGGCCAAAAGTATGAAGAAAAGATGGCTTTCATATCTTCCAAAAGAGGACCATAGCTTTGAAATTGATATCATAGAGTCTGATATGAAACTTAAAGCACTTTCATCATCAGATAGTTCTCAATTCATTCATTTTTCTTCATTGTTTCCTCATGGGGCCCATGCCTATGATTTAGGTAGCGGAAGAAAGCTTGTTGGTATGAGTAACAATATGGCAAGGCTTCTGCTTGTAAACGGTAAGGCCTATGCTCAGACCTCTGTGAGATTCTTTGATAGAGAAGAGGCAAAAAAACTCGAATTGCAACTTAGCTCTCTTGGAGAAGTGTTTGGTTACGAGGTTGAAAGTGCTTCTGAGTATCCTAGCTGGAAGCCTGTTCAGGAAAACCCAGTCTTAGAAACAGTAAAAGATGTCTACAAGGACACATTTAAAGAAGATGCTCACGTTACGGCAATTCATGCAGGCCTTGAGTGTGGAATTCTGAAAGACAAGATCGGTAAAATAGATGTAGTATCATTTGGGCCTACAATAATGGGAGCACATTCACCTGATGAAAGGGTAGATGTGGAATCTGTTAATAAATTTTGGCTTTTATTTAAAAATGTTATGGAAAAAATTTAGGAGAAACCTGTGTCTTATTCATTTTACAAAATTATTCATGTTGTATCGATTGTCCTTTTCTTTGCTCTTTATATGTCTGCCAGTGTAAAAGACAGCAAGAAGATTAAAAAAGAGGTTATATTCTCGGGTGTAGCACTTATCCTAATTCTTGTTTCTGGCTTTGGCCTTATTGCAAGGCTGGGTATCGGACATGGAGCAGAATGGCCAATGTGGTTGAAACTTAAGGTTGCAATTTGGACGACTATCGGATTGGTTGGACACACTGTTCTTAAGAGATTTGCCGCTCATAGGTTAAAATTCTTTTGGATTGGGTTTGTATTATTGATTTGCGCTTCCTACTTGGCCAACTATAAAATTGGATAAATTTGCCAAGGCGGTGGATTATTTTTACTATTAAGTAATGATACGTTTAATAATTAAATTCTACATACTGATTTTACTGGCGGATATGATCCTAAGCTATTTCCCTCAACTTCATGACAATGAAGTTGTTAAGGGGATTAGAAAGGCCGCAGACTTTACAGAGCGTCCCATCAGAAAGCTTCTTCCGCCAGACCTACCTTTTGACTTCAGTCCTTTGGTGGTTATTGTGTTGTTAAATCTATTGATGGCACTTTGGTAAGAATTTAAAGAAGAATTAGAGTGTAAACAGGGAAGTTTATGTTTCAAGACGACATTGAGCTTTTAGTAAGCCAAACTTTTAAAGAAGCACAGGAATTAGAAGGAAAGAACGAGTTCCCTTGGGAGGCCACGGGTGACAACTTTCTAGAAGTTCCAAGCGATACACCTGGCCTTCTTTATTACCTTCAGAAAAACTCATCCACATTTGTAATTAGAATGATCGAAGCGGAAGACCTTAGATCAATGCGCGAGCGTATAATATCCGCTCCAGAAGACTTTCCAAGCCTAAGACTCTTATCTGGCGAGGACGGGAGAAGCCTTGAAGAGAAGTTGAACTTCTTTGAATGTGACAACCTTCAAATTGCAAAGTCTATTAAAAGGCAGCTTGCCAATAAAAGATTCCCTCTGCACGAGGAGAGAATCCTTAATGTAAGTGATCCTGGCGATAACTGGTGGATCAAACATGACCAAAAGTCCTTAAATATCTACTTTAAGCTATGTAGAACTGAGTCTATAGATACGCTCACAAAAGTTGGACCTTTGGGAGACTGCCAAGAGGCCATGTCTTGGCTCAATAAGCTTTATGGGTATTTCTCCCTACTTTTCCCTGTAAAAGACTATTCCAGCGCTCACGGACAGTTTTTCATGAGCTGCGAGCAGGAAAACAATCCTTTATTCCAAGAAATTGTTAATGTCTTCGCAACTGGAGAGATTGGAAATGGAACTTGGGAGAGGCTTAGAGAAGTTGAATCTCAAGCAAAAGAGCCAGTGGTTATTGAATCCCTAAATAAGGCAAACTACTTTCTTATGGAGATCGCTTCCATGAGAAGCTTTTGGATGGAGATCCAAGATCAACTGTAGAATTTAACAAACGCACACAGGAAGCAGACGTAGCAGATGATTAACGACTTATATTTGGTGAAAATGTGAAAGTAACTATTTTTCCCCTCATCCTTTTAATCTTTTTTTCTTGTACCTCTAATAGGTATAAGGAGATAGATGCTAAGTTTTGTGCTTTCCTGGAAAGTAGAGAGGGAGAATTACTTGATAAAGCAGATATTAGTTATCCATTAAACAAAAGCAAAGTGACGCTCAAAAGTGGTAACGCTAGTTGTTCAATTGATACAAGTGCTTTAAATAGCGAAGTTCGAGAACAAGGTCCGGTTGTAATTCCTATAACTTTAAACGTTTCAAAGAGGAGTTTAAGAGGACTTTCAGAGTTAACGCCTGGTTCGGGAAATGGTGTAGCTCAATTACTATTCCAAAACTATAATTGCTATGTGACTTGGAAACGTCGAGATTGCAAATCTCACTGATTAATTAAGGTCGTAACTTTCAAAAGCCGGTAGTTGGATCTGTCTTTATTTTGTTAGGGGGTGATAGCTGATTTTTATAAATCACCCCCGAATTAGAACCTGAAGCTTCGGGCAAAACATTACTTTGAAGTTTCCTTGGCCATAACAAAGCCTGCAACCATAATTTGAGCAAGCTGGCCGATTTCTTCATCATCCTCAATCCCGTAAAAATACTCAATGTGCTCACAGATCATCTCAATGTCATCGTCATCCAGATGCTTTTCAACAAGCTTCATAACCTCTTCAGGCCCAGATTCTTCAAGTTTAGTCAGGTATTTTTCTAGTTTTTCTTTGTCTATACGCATTATAAATTTTTCCTTTTATTTTAAATACCTTAAGAAAATGACCTCGTCCATTCAAAACAAATACTGTTTAGGCTTAAGAAACCTTTAAGATTATGACAAGCTGTGGTAGAAGTCATGGCAACTAATAAGGAACCAAAATGTTATTTAATGAACTAAATCTGAAAGAGGCCTCTCTAAAGGCCATTGACGCTCTTGGGTTTGAAAGCCCATCTGAAATTCAAGAGAAATCTATCCCATTGCTAATGGATGGGGATATTGACTTTATCGGCCAGGCCCAAACGGGAACTGGTAAAACTGCAGCTTTTACACTTCCACTATTGGAAAAAATTGATTTTTCTTCTAAAAATATCCAATCACTTATTCTTGCTCCCACTAGAGAGCTTGCAAATCAAATTTGCGAAGAGATTAAAAAACTATCTAAGTTTGAACCAGTAAGAACATTGGCCGTTTATGGCGGGCAACCAGTAAGTGGGCAGCTAAGAGAGCTAAGAAGTAATAAACCGCAAGTTATAGTCGGTACTCCTGGTAGAGTTTTAGACTTTATCAATAGAGGAGCACTAAAGCTTGAAACTTGTAAATATATTATCCTTGATGAAGCTGATGAAATGCTTGATATGGGATTTTTTGATGATGTAAACACTATTCTTTCTGCAGCTGGAGAAAATGAAAATAAAAAGATTTGGATGTTCTCTGCAACTATGCCAAAGCAAATTCTTGCACTTGTTAAGCAGCACTTTGCAGATCCAGAATTGGTTAAAGTTACAAGAAAGAACCTAACTGCAGACTCTGTTAAGCAGCAATTTTGTGTTGTTAGAAGAAGGGATCAGGTTGAGGCACTTTGCCGCTACTTGGACTTTCACCAAAATACTTACGCCATCGTATTTACTAGAACTAAAGTAGGCGCCAAAGAAATCACAGATGAACTAAACATGAGAGGATTCCCTTCAGACGCCCTTCATGGTGACATGTCTCAAGAGCAAAGAGACCTTACAATGAAGAAGTTTAAAGAAAAGAAGATAAATCTTTTGATCTGTACTGATGTTGCGGCAAGAGGGATTGACGTTAATGATCTTACTCACGTTATAAATTTCTCACTTCCTCAAGACAACGAATCTTACGTTCACAGAATCGGAAGAACAGGAAGAGGTGGGAGCCAAGGTATCGCCCTTTCAATCATCGAGCCTTCTGAGTCCAGAAGAATTAGAGATATCGAAAGAATTACTAAGGCCAAAATTGATAAGGTTGAGCTTCCAAAGATCAGCGAAATCAAAAATGTGCTTAGAGAAAAATCATATGCTGAGTTCTCTGAGTCTATTGAGGCCTTTGAAGCTATGGGTTCTGATGACTTTGAAAACTTCAAAGAGAAATTTGCTGATGTGGATAAGGAGGACATCCTTAAAGGTGCTTTTTCATTCATTTTCAACCAGTCTCTAAAAAGATATAAGAACGCCCAAGAGCTTGATGTTAGAGGCAGAGAAAGAGATAGTAGAGACAGTGGCGCAAGAAGAGGTGATAGAGCTGGTGGAGCAAGAGTTCAAAGAGGTTACGAGAAGTTCTTCTTGGCCTTTGGTAGAAAAGATGGCATGGATCCAGGTAATCTTATTAAGATGGTCTCTAGAGGCATCAGTGTGAGAGGATCAGAAGTTGGAAGAATTGATGTAAAAGACTCTTTCTCTTTCTTTGAAATGCCAGAGAGATACAAAGATAAAGTTCTAAGCATGAACTCTGATTCATGGAACCAGAGAAAAATCTCCGTAGAGGTTGCTCAGGCCAACACCGGCGGCGGTGGTGGTGGTGGAAGAGGAAGAAGAAACGGAAATAGAAATTCCTCAAGAAGACGTTTCTCAAGATAAACTTATTTGATTTAAGCTTTCGGAAAAAATTGCTGTTTTTTCGAAAGCTTGAGTTGAATTAGCGCCCACGATACAATAAGATTAAATTTACTGTAATAACAGGAAGTTAACAAACAAGCAGGAAGTTTAGTCTTGGAATTCATATTTGAAGATACAGAAGAGAACACCATAAGAAGGCCTTTCACGCCTAACGAATTCAATACAAATGATGTCTGGACTCCTCCTGGTGAGGCTCCACAGGCCATAAAAGCTGCAGCACCTGCTGTTAGAAGAAAAAGCCTGCCAAGTAGTAGTGCTGAAGTTGAGATTGCAGCTCCCTCTAAAAGAAGAAAGAGAAAAAGTGCAGATGTTAACTACCTTAAAAATGTAAAAACTCCAAAAAAGAAGAAAAAGCAAAAAGAAGGCTTTAATTGGACATGGAATAAGGTCGGCTGGTTAGTTTGTTTATGCGTATTCTTACGACTGATTTTCATGGATAGAGGTGTTGCCCATTACTATGAGATGAAGGATACCCTTCAGCAAAAGAGGGTCGACTTAGAGTTGCTAAAAGAAGAAAACGCAGCTTTAGTTAAAGAAATTCATGAAATAAAAGTTAATCCTTCTTATCAAAGAAAGGTAACTCGTGAACACTTGGGTGTAATTGCTCAAGATGAGTATCTTATTCTTTTTGCAAAAGATCGTTCGGCCCTTTCCATTTAAGGCTAATGCCTGGAACTATTTCTTTGGCCAGTTCAGAGGAGGACTTTAGTTCCAACACATGCCAGGCACGCACCATTTTACTCTTTGGTATTTTTGATTTTGGCTCTTTATCTGGAAAACTCTGAAGGTTTCTGTGAACGTCCAATACATAAAAGTCTTTAGTAAGAAAAACAATATCTAGATTGAAGTGTGTCTCAGGCATCCAAAACTGACGTAGCTTATATTCGTATCCTGGAAAAAGCATGGAATCACTATCTTTAAAGAAGTCCTTGGTTACATTGCTTAAACCTTTTAGTTGTTCAATGGGGCTTTTGGCGACATAAACCCTCATTGACTTGCCGGAAGGTAGGATTATCTCACCTTGTTTGAGAGAGTTTAAACGGGATCTTGCGTCATCATTACATCCACATGCCATTAATAATATAAGGATTATCCCTAATTTTTTAATGAGCTTTGGACTATATTGCGTTATAAAGAAATGCATATCTTATCCTTCAATCAACTTAATTATAGGGAGTTTTACAATGAAAAACCACAATCTCCAAGACTCAAAACTTGCTGGACATATGAGAAGCCACACTTGCGGCGAGTTAAGTGCGACCAATGAAGGGGAGACCGTAACTCTATGTGGTTGGTTAAATAAGGATAGAAACTTAGGTGGATTGCACTTTATAGACATTAGAGACAAATACGGAGTTACTCAATTATCTTTTGACGAGTACAAGGGAGATATTGGTCTGGTTAAAAAGTTTTCTTTAGAGTCGGTCATTATGGCCACTGGAAAAGTTAGAAAAAGACCTGAGAGCGCTAGAAACGAAAATATGGATACTGGCGAGGTCGAAGTTGTGATTGAAAAGATAGAAGAGCTTGCTCATGCTAGTGAGCCTCCATTTCTTCCACATGGATCAGTTAAAGCACACGAAGATCTAAAGCTAAAGTATAGATACCTGGATCTTAGGTCAGATAGACTCCAAAACATTCTGTCGGTTCGTTCAAAGGCCATGCAAGATACAAGGATCGCTCTTTATGAAGAGGGGTTCACTGAGGTTGAAACTCCAATTCTATATAAAACAACTCCAGAGGGAGCCAGAGATTACGTTGTTCCTTCAAGAGTTCACCCTGGAAAAGTCTATGCACTTCCTCAATCACCACAAACTCTTAAGCAGTTGCTTATGATTGACTCAACTGACAAGTACTTTCAGATTTGTAAGTGTTTTAGAGACGAGGACTTAAGAGCTGACAGGCAGCCAGAATTTACTCAAATTGATATTGAGGTTAGCTTTGCAACCCAAGAGTACATTAAAAACTTGGCAACAAAGGTTGTAAGAAACCTTTTTAAGCTTGAAGACAGCTTTGAGATTCCTGTCATGAGTTATGATATGGCGATGGAAAAATACGGAAGTGACAAGCCAGATGTTAGATTTGGACTTGAGCATATGAATGCCACTTCATTATTTTCAGGATCAGGCTTTAAAGTGTTTGAAACTGTAATTGAGAGTGATGGGCTAATTAAGGCCATATTTGTAAAAAAAGAAGTGAAAGAGTTCTCCAGAAAAGAAGTTGACGCCTTGGTAGATGTTGTTAAGCCACATGGTGGCAAAGGTGTCGCTTGGTTTAAGGTTAACTCTGGTGAGGTGTCTGGCGGTATATCAAAATTTGTATCAGATGAAGCACTGAAAGGCCTTGAAGACCTAAACCCTGAAAATGGAGATGGGACTTATTTCTTCTGTGCTGATCCAAAGCCTAGTGTTGTTCATGCTTGTGCGGATGCTCTAAGAAGACACTTTGGAAAGACTTTGGGACTAATAGATGCAAACGACTATAGGTTCTTGTGGGTAAATGACTTTCCTCTTCTTGAGCATGATGAGGAAGAAGGGCGCTTCTATGCTTGTCATCACCCATTTACAATGCCTAAGAAAAGCCAGATGGAGCAGTTCAAAAAAGGTGCTTATGAAGACCTAGTGAATATGCCTGCTGAGGCCTATGATCTTGTTTGCAACGGTTACGAAATTGGTGGTGGTTCTCTAAGAATTTACGACAATGAAGTTCAGTCTCAAATGTTTAAAGTGTTGGGGATGACTGAAGAGGAAGTAAGCGCAAAGTTTGGATTCTTTGTTGAGGCCTTAAAGTATGGGACACCTCCTCATGCAGGTATCGCTTTTGGATTTGATCGTGTAGTTATGTTACTTGCAAAAACAGACAATATTAGAGATGCGATAGCATTCCCTAAGACCAATCAGGCCACTGATCTTATGAGTAGTGCGCCAAGTTTGCCTGAAAAAGCGCAAATGGATGAATTACATCTGAATTTTAAAGAAAAATAGATCTGATATGGCGGTCTAGTCAGGCCGCCACTTTTAAAGACTCAATATCAATGCTTACATGTTCTTTTTGGCCATCCTTTAAGGCCTCAAAGGACTTTAACCACTCATCACTGACAACTCTTGTTTTTGAGAAGAAGTCAGGTATCCCTCTTTTTTCTTCATGCAATAATGATAGGAAAAAGAACAGACCCATAGAAAAATAGCAGGCCGTGTATGCAAGACTTCTTTTGAGTGCTTGCATAAAGCTTGGCTGGTAATCAACAGACTCTGGATTGTTTGGATAATCTTCATCGATCATATTGAGTTTCATTAGGTGGCAACCTAGGCTTTTGCCATTCAAAACATATCCACAATAAAAAAAGTAGGTGAAGTAAACAGCAGTAAAAATACCAAAACTCATTAAAGGACTCATCTGTAAGAGGGACACTTTTTGAGTCGGGTTCATGGGTAAAAAGAAGTTGCTTACAAATGTTGCGTAAGAAATAAGGATCATCATATTAATCATGAGCACACAGGAGAAGTCACAAATAAAAGCGAATGCCCTTCTTAAAGTCGTTTTTTCTTTGGAGAGTGGGAAAAATTCATAGTGATCTACTTCTTCCGGCACTTTCTGAGAGTTAATATAATCAATAAGTTTTACTACGTTGTTCTTTTCCATCAGAGTCCTAATCGGCTTACTAATGGGAAAGTTGAGAATTTGGTGTGGGGGTAAAAAGTGCCTAAGGAGTCTCTGACTTTGGAATGAGACTATTTTGAATCTTTTTTGCAGCCTCTGTCATATGCTTAATTTGCTCTTTACTAAGGAGCTCGTTGTAATCTTTTATAGATTCATAAACACTTGGAAACTGGTCCAGTATTGTGATTTTCTCGCTAGTGCTTGGAGCTGTGTAACCTCTTCCACTTTTATAGCCATAGGCCCAACGCCAAGGAAGTCCCGTATCGGGCCTACCACCAAACCTCACACCTAAGTACATCATATAAGCATTTGTTGAGTTAGATGAGTTCTCTACACAGGCCTCGAGCTCTAAGTCAGAATTTAATCTTTCTTCACTAGTACCACCAATCCAATAGACGATATCGTGTGCGAAACAGCAGTGAAACCACTCAGTCTTGGATTCTTTGTCAAAGCCATCAAAATAAGCAGAACAACCATCAGTAGAAAATGGAAGGATCTGAGCACTCCATGAAAGGCCTGCGTATAATAAAATGGTAAAAGAAGCTTTTAACATAACATAGGCCTATTCGGAGAGTTGTACTCTCAACTTTAGTTTAGGTAACTTTTTTGAAGTTCATACAACTTGTTCATTGCCTGCATTGGAGTCATATTGCTAATATCCAGTTTTTCCAACTCGTCCAAAATAGATGAGCTCATATCCTCAAAAACAATTTGTGGAAGAGGGGAGAACATATCAAGTTGATCCCTAGTTTTTTCACAACCAACAATATTATTTTGATTGTTGGAGCTTTCCAATTGATTGAGGATTTCCCCAGATCGATTTAAAATCTCTTTTGGAAGTCCAGCAAGTTTTGCGACATGAATACCAAAACTCTGCCCAGCACCTTCTTCTATTAGCTTGTATAGAAATTGAACATTTCCATTTTCATTAATCGTTTTAACGGTTAAGTTCTTAGCTCCAGGCAGATCGTCAGCAAGCTCAATAAGTTCATGGTAGTGAGTTGAAAATAACGTCAACGCCTTTGTTTTAGAAACAAAGTATTCCACCAAAGACCAGGCAATACTAAGCCCATCATAAGTGGATGTACCCCTGCCGATTTCATCAAGCACTATCAAAGAGTCTTCTGTTGCGTGGCGTATGATTTCAGCAGTTTCGCTCATTTCAACCATAAAGGTTGATTGACCTTTAATAATGTCGTCGCTAGCACCCAGTCTTGAGAAAAGGTAATCTCTAATTCCAAGATCTGCACTTTGAGCGGGAACGAAAGATCCTATTTGTGCAAGAAATTGGATTATTGCCATTTCTCTCATCACAGTTGTTTTACCGGCCATGTTTGGCCCAGTAATAAGGCCAAAGAAGCTTTCTTCATCTAGGCGCAAATCATGAGGCACAAATTGGTCTTTGATAGCTGCTTTAATTAGTGGGTGCCACGCTTTTTTTATGTTTAAAACTTTTTTGTCTTTTGAGATCTTTGGTTTTACCAAGTCGTGTTGAAATGCAGTCCAAGCAAAACTTTGGAATACATCCATTAGAGATAGAGAGTTTGCCAGTTTTAAAACCAAGTTGGAATTGGCCGCAATCTTTGAAACAAGGGAGTTGAAAATTTCTCTTTCAAGTTTGTTTAGCTTTTCTTTGGAACTTACAACTTCTTTTTCAAACTCAGCTAATTCAGGGCTCTGGTATCGCTCACTATTTACCAGAGTCTGTCTTCTAATGAACTCTTTTGGAACTTTTGAAACATGAGACTTGGAAACTTCAATAAAGTAACCCGCAACATTGTTGTGTTTTACTTTTAAATTGGAAATCCCTGTCTCTTCTCTATATCTTGCTTCAAGCTCTATTAAAGCTCCTGTGGCATCTTTTGCAAAACTAGCAAGTTTGTCTCTTTCTTTGTTGCAACCTTTTTTGATTAGATTGCCTTTGTCGAGATTTGCTCCGATCTCGTCATTAATTGTGTTTTCGATTTCGATCTGGACTGAGGCAAGAGCTTGAAGTTCCTTTTTGCTAAACTCGGGAAGTACGTTTTTAAAGTTACCTTTAAAAAGTTGAAGAAGATCAACGTGACTTTGATTTGATCTAGCTAGATTTATAAGGTCTCCGCCATTCACTTTTCCTGTAGAGACCTTTGCTAGAATTCTCTCAAGATCTCTAGTTTCGCTTAGGTGTTGGCGAATCTCTCTTAAATCATCATGTTTTTCAATCAAATAACTAACAAGTTCTTGTCTAGCTTGAATCAGTTTTAAGTCTCTCAATGGGGATAAGAAGACTCTTTTTAACTTCCTGGCACCCATGGAACTTTGAGTAGAGTCCATAAAACCAAGGATAGACTCTTTGTACGTCTCTCTTCTCTTTGGAAGTATCTCTAGCCCGGCCAGCGTTGGATAAGTCACCTTCATATCAGACTCATATGAAATCAGCTGAAAAGGTCTAAAATGGTTTATGCTCTCAAGTGATTGAGTGGAGCATATATAATAACTTAGTGCTCCTATTGGGCCTACTATTTCTTTATGAAGATTTAGGACTTCATCTCTTTGGTAGGTG
This sequence comes from Halobacteriovoraceae bacterium, assembly GCA_002718735.1. Next base: position 33,382 of record PBFR01000037.1, read on the forward strand.
GCTATAAGCTTCTCGATGTAAATAGAAGTGTACTTTTCCTCAAAATACTCTTCAGATAGATGAGTCTTGAGGATGCTTTCTTGCTTTAAATACTCTTGAAGAATCTTAGAGTTATCCCACTGTCCCAGATATGAAATAAATTCTTTTGGCCTGTAGACAGCAAGTTTTTCCACAAGGCTTTCTTCATCGGGGAAAACGAGTCCTACAAAGTCACCGGTGGTGTAATCAATTAGAATAAGATAGTGACTCTCACTTCCTTTAAAGGCACAGGCCATAAAGGAGTGGTCTTTGCTTTCACTCTTATCGAGATCAAAAGGCATCCCTGGGGAAACAACTTGAGTCACCGCTCTTTTTACAATCCCTTTTGCTTCTTTTGGATCCTCCACCTGCTCACAAATAGCTACTTTTTTTCCAAGAGCTGTTACGCGATCAATATACGTAGCGGCAGCATGGTGTGGAATGCCGGCCATAGGAATTTTATATTCTCCAAGCTTGCCTCTGTGAGTAAGAGATATGTTTAAGAGTTTGCTTGCTTCTATTGCGTCTTCAAAGAATAACTCATAGAAATCACCCATTCTAAACATTAACATTATGCCTGGATACTGCTTTCTAATTGAGTAGTACTGCTCCATCATTGGAGTAAGTTTTGTACCTGCTTTAACAATTTCTTCGAGAGTGGCGGTTTCTACTTGTTGCACTGTCACAATAGTTCCTTGATTTTCAATGACTTATGGTTTTTTGTTCAAGGATTATCTATCATAACCCGACAAGTTCAGTCAAAGATTTCCAGGGAATTAATATCTTTTAAAAGTGCTAAACCTTTGAAATAATTAAGTTTGTTAGAAACAGAAGAAGAGCGTTTTATGGTTAATTTAAGGTCCACTCTCATAACAACTTCCTTTGTGGTTGCCACTGCCTTGGTGGTTAGTAAGGCCGTTGGCATTAAAGAGGATGATATAAGCACCTCCCATGTTTTGGATGTTGAGATTATTGAGGAGTCGACATTTGAGAGCATGGATTATTATGCTTTGCAAAACGGTTTGAAAACACTTGCACTGAACGCCAGCACTTTGAGAATTGTTAATCAAAGCGATCTCTATTTTACCCGGCCGGACGGTTTGCTCTACAATAATGCTGGAGAAGAAATTGCATTCCAAGCAAAGGAGGGCAAATTTAAAAACTTAAAAGAAGAGCTATTTCTTGATGGAGACGTTGTTTTTAAGGCCTCTGATGGAGATTATCAGGCACGTGAACTTTATTACAACGGATCAAAAGACTTCCTTGAGGCCAAGGGAACTATTGAGGCCAAGCTACTAGATAGCTCTACTAAAGATAAAATAAACATAAGCTCTAATTATATGAGCTCTTGGATTAATGAGCAGAGATCTTTGTTCATCGGCGATGTGAATGGCCAGGTCAAAAGAGATAGAGTTTACGAAGGCTCTTTCAGTTTTAAGTCTGAGAGAATGGAGCTAAATCGCAACAAATCTCTAATCACTCTAAACCAAAATGTCTTTCTGGAACGTAATAACTACGACTTACAGGCCCAGAGGGCCGAAATTTTTCTAGAAAACTACAATAAAAAACTCAAGTATTATGTGCTTTATGACGATATTAAACTTGTGGAGCAACTCAACACTTCTGAAGGAAACTCTCAGACAAGGAGAGCTTATTCAGAAAAACTTGAAGGCTATATGTCTCAAGGAAAGATTGTGCTTACAGGAGCCCCACGTGTTGAGCAAGGAGATGACTTGATCAAAGGTTACCAAATAACCTTAAGAGAAAATGTCGAGTTGGTTGAGGTTGAAGAGGCCCAATCAAGTTTTAAGCTCAAAAAGGAAAAGGAATAAAAATGGCCGAAGCATGCTTAAAAGGCAGCGAACTAAAAAA
>PBFR01000038.1 GCA_002718735.1 Halobacteriovoraceae bacterium
TATAAACTCTTTGATCCAAGAGCTCTCAAAATCTTTCATATAGATTAAAAACTCAAATTCCGAATCTCCCATGCGAGAGCAACCTGCATGCAACAGTTTTACATTCGCGTTGCCAAATTTTAAATCGTACTTTGACTCAGTTGTATCACAATCCCCTAGAGAACTTCTTTTTCCAACAATGGTTTTTATTTGAACATCGTGTGCGGCCCCAAGCTGCATTATTGGCGTATATCCATGTTTAAAAACAGTGATAAATACCTTTTTACATGTATTAATAATGGAATAGATTTTTCTGGTGGCAAATTTATTGGACAAATCATTAACAAATCTTCTGCACTCATGCTCCTGTTCAAACTGGATGGGCAAATGTAGTGAACTAAAGCGATTATAAGCTTCGTCAATGTAGTCAACAATTAAAGAGCTTCCAATGCAAAAGCTTGCGATAGGAGAAATGCCCATATTTGAAAGCTTGAGACTGACTACTCGAGAATAATACTCACAGGTCTTCCTATTGGGAAGCCTTCTATGAAGCCTCTCGATTCTACTCGTATAGGGATGAGTATAACTAAACCTTAACTGTATAAACCTTCTGCTACTTTTTCCGCAGTTGCCCTCAACAAATTGGTACCCTTCCAATGAGTCAATAGATTTTATAATAGCCTTAAGGTCTTCCTGGCATAGTATTAAATCTCTAGAGGGATAAACCTCACCATCATATCTTGATAGTTCAAATCCATAGGCCCCAGTTGTAAAAAGTAGAAAAATTAATAAGCGCACAATTCCTCCTTAGGATAAGGGAAACTTTGATATGCACTAGCTCGTCCGTCAAGGCCTAGGCCCTAGACTAATTTTAATCCAATCAATATGCAAGTATTCGCTCAAGCATGACACCGTAATCAGTTCCAAGTTCCTTTTCAATTTCTTCACTCTCCCTAGCTGATGTATCTATAAACCATCCACCGCCCAAGGAATATCTAACACCAACTGTATTAACGCCGCCAGAGCTTCCACCAACATTTAAAGAGCTTTTCCTGGAAAGACCAATTTGCGCACCCACTTGTTTGCTATTGGGATCATAGGTTATAGCTTGAATAGGAGAACCAGAAAGAAAGTATAGAACACTTAGCGACAGGACCCCCTGAGAAATAAGCTCGTTTGTTCTGGCAACGGCCTCCTGATCACCAGGGTCAACACCCTCTAGGGGGCGTCCAAAGAGAAGAACTGATATAATATCCCCTTGTGATAAAGCCGGCCTACTGGATAAGGCATACCTTGGAGATGACAGCGGGCCTTCAAGCTTTAAGAAAACATTATACTCCGGAAGAACAAACTCCACCAAAGCATTAATATAACCATCCTCACCCTCTTTCGTTATCTCCAGAAGATTTAGCTTTATTTGACGCTTAAAAATCTCCGTTTCAAATGGAAGAACCTTTATAAACGCAGACTTCATATTGGACTTTTCAATTTTAGCATCTACATTCAATCTAATAGGTGAATCAAGTAGATTAGTGTGAATGATAAGAACATCCTCCCCTTTTGCCGTAATGTTTACATCTAGTGGAAATGGATCTTCAATTTCCTCCTGTTTCTGAGCAAGCTTATTCTTGAATTTAATTTCATTCTCCACAATTCGACCATCAGGCAATAGCTGTGGGGGGAGCGATCGCTTAGGCAGACGAGGTAAAAATAGAGATATTTGTTTAACGTCCAAATTCACATTAACCATCTTTATCTTTTTTTTAGCTAGATCAAATCCAGCATAACTTTTTAAATTAAAATCAAGTTGTTGCTGCTTAGAACTAAAGTCTACTAGCAAGTCTGCCTGTATGATTGGAATATCACTTGCCGATGTATTGCCTTTTAAATTTAACCTAACAGAGCCGCTCATTTCGTTAAACGGAGCCGGCAACTCGTTAAAGGGCTCCTTGAGGGCCAGTTTCAGACTTTTTTTCACATCTGCGATAAGAATAGCTCCATTGAGGTTTCCTAAAAGTTGCTCTAGAGCTTGCGAAGGAATGATTTTACTTTTGATTTGTGTGCTTGCATTAATCTTCACATCAGCAAGTTTTGCATTTGCTGAAATTTCCACAACCTCTTTACCAACAATGGCCTGTATTTGAGCGGTATCCACCTTTAGTGGTTGTAAAAAATCGTTTGATAAATTCGGCAACTGATAAGTGGTAGGAAGAGATAATCTTGCCATCTGTTTAGTGGCCTCTAACGCCAACTCATTAAATTTCACCAGTGCTTTTGCATCTGTTTTTTCAACCAAAATATTAAAACTGTAAGAGTTTGCCTGCTGTTTTACTGCTATATTTTCAAGATCCAGAGAAATCTTTGGAATTAGGGAACTCCATCCTAATTGATAATACTCATAAAGGTTAATTGGTTCAGAGTCTGGCTTCTTGGAGGTATCTTCTTTCGCCAATAACTCGACCTTAGAACTTTTTGAGATCACACGAATATAGGAGTCATTGTCTAAACTAATTCCTTCATCTCCCCTCCACTGTACCAGCAGATCAAATTCAATTACTTCAAAGCACGTATCGATCCTGGCAGCTTCGAGCTCTGCCTTAATACAAAACTCGCTAATTTCACCAGTTAATCTTCTCCTATTCCAATTTACGTATTCATGATTAAATTTGAACTTCTTCCAGGAGTGATATTTAATTGGAGATAGCCGCTCTAGAATGAAATTTATGGCCTTCTCATTTACAAGAACATCTGGCCTATAAAAAATAGTTGCTACAACACTCACTAAGGCCAGAGACAAAGTTAAAATAAACTTAAACGCTATTTTCAAAACTCACCTCCAAGTCCAGCGTAAAAGAGTTCATCGCTCTGCTCAGTAGGTGATGTGGTAATTGCTTGTGAATAATAAAATTGTGCCAAACCTATAGGAGACATCCATCTAATGCCTACTCCCGGAGAATGATAGGTTTGGTTTGAAATCTCAAGAGATCTCTCTCCAAACCTTGCACTATCATAAAATAAAAAACCTTCAAGGGCCGGATTAAAAAAGTGCGTTTTACGAAGTTCTGTTTTCACTAAAAGCTTTGATAGTGCTCCAAGCCCATCATTTTTTGGCCGGCTCTTTAATTGAAATCCTCTTAAATCATTGCTTCCTCCACCATAATACTTCACAGATGGAGGCAAGTCCTCTAGGTCCACAGTATCATCAACCAGGCCTGTCTGAGCTAGAAACCTAACTGCGCCAACAACCACTCCTCTGCCTGAGCTAAACAATTTTCCCACAATTGTGCCACCAGAACCCAGTCGGCTGAGCGTATTATCAAATCCAAGCTCTCTAGGACGGTGCTCAACTTGAGCAAAAAAAGAACTGCCCTGTTGGGGGTGAAAGTCATAAAGCTCATAATCATGGGAAAGGGTTTTCACACCTGCAGAAATTGAAATAGCTTCAAAACTTTTGGAGTCTTCTTCAAAGTCTGAGTTATAAAAGCCTTGGGTAAACTTTGGTCCCACGCTCCAACTCCAAAACCTTCTAACGGAGTCAAGCCCCCACTTTAGGCCTGATCCAAGCTCAAGTTTGACCTCCTCAAAGTCGTTTTGATTCTCTCTTGAAATTTCAAGTTCAGTCAAAACTGAACGCCTTGGATGCCCTTCCCAATGGTAGTAATCAGACTTCAATTCAAGTACTTGCTGCCTGAATGATGCCTCAATCTTAGCGCTGAGTTTCGAGGCCATATTTTTATATCTATTATTAGACCAACTTGCCCTTAGCATAGGACCTAGCTCGGTACTAGCACCAACTCCAAAGCGTAGAACTCTAGGTGGCCCCCAGATAAAGCCTTGGGACAAGCTAAGCTTTGCATTCTTACAACCCTCAATGAAGAATGTTGCCTGTGCAACTCCAGAACGTACAACTCTTTTCTCTACCAGTGCCAACAGTTTTGAATTAAAACCTTGTTCGGCCTCAAACGGATAAAATCTTTTCATCGCCTCAGGAAGAACATCTGCCTCGTCTAATTCGAGCTCAACCTCACCAAATTTATACCTATCAAGCTTTGCGGCCTGAACAATGACTTCCTCACCATTAGTAAAGATTAGTGCTTGTGCCTTGGCACACGCATAGGAGTTTTCTCTTAGCTGTTCAACAATACCACTCTCCACTTGATCCAATAATTTCGGTGTAATAGGGAGATCCCTATACAGGGGAATCATCCCCTCTTCTATCCTCTTTGCCTCAATTAGCTCACTTGGCATTAACCTTATGTTTTTGAGAGTGTGAATTTTACCAGGATCAACCTTAAGGGTATTGTTTGTAATCTGAACATTTGGTGATAGATACCCTCTGCTTTGTAGAAATGACTTTATATGAAACTTTGCTTGATATGCTGGAATTTTAGCCCAAGCTGAAAGTTTCTCGTCACCGCATACCAGCCTTTTCTCAGTTTCGCTAAAATTTAGCTCGTCCAGGTCTTTCACCTGAACCCCCTCACACAATTCTTCAGAGTAAATTGCATCAGACAAAAACAAAATGAATAAAACTGTCCTAAGCAGAAATGGCATCTGTCTTATATACCTTATTTAGTTGGATTTATGAGAAATGTACAGGCCATGTTTAACCCTAAAATCCAGATTGTTGGAACCAAGATTGCTTATAATAATTAGTGAAGGAGTACTCTCATGCCTGTAACCAAAGAACAAATGATAAAACAACATATTATAAAAAGAGGTATTAAGGATGAAGACGTGATTAACGCTCTCAGAGAAGTTGACAGAAGTGACTTCCTGCCAAAGGAGCTAAAAAAGCACGCCTACGAAGACGGCCCTCTACCGATTGGAAAGGGTCAAACGATTAGTCAACCTTACATAGTAGCCTTTATGGCGCAGGCCCTTAATTTAGACAAAGATTCCAAGGTCTTAGAAGTCGGAACAGGATGTGGCTACAACGCTGCAGTTTTATCAAAGTTGGCAAAATCAATTTATACAATAGAAATCATCGATTGGTTGGCCGAAAAGGCACAAAAGACTATCGACACTCTCGATTATAAGAACATCTTTATTAAGTACGGGGATGGATATAAGGGTTGGCCTGACAAAGCTCCTTTCGATGCGATCATTATCACCGCGGCACCTCCATCTATCCCAGAGCCATTAAAAGAACAATTAAAAGTTGGTGGAAAGCTATTGGCACCTGTCGGCACCATTAGACAAGAGCTTATCATGCTAGAGAAGGTCGAAGAGAGAAAGTACCGCCAACGAGGCCTGATGCCAGTACGGTTTGTCCCAATGACGGGGCAGGCCCAAAAAACAAACTACGATCTTCCTCAGGAAATCGATGATGCAACAGACACCTTTTGAACAAAATGAGACTAGGCTTAACCAGGCCATGAATTTAATGAACAACTTCTTACTCTCTACGGGGGTCAAAGGAGCCCGTCCCTCAAAAAGATATCTCTGGACAGATGCTCTGGCAGTGGAAAACCTTATTCAACTTGAACTAAAGACTGGTGAGCAGGCCTTTACAGAGTACGCCTTGGAACTCATTGACATGGTACACAATCAATTAGGTAAATTTGATGCAAAAGATAAGCGAAAAGGCTGGATTAGCACCCTTTCAAATGGTGAGGCAAAAATTCGTCCAACAGCGGGTGGCCTTAGAATCGGAAAGCCGAAATTAGAACGGGCAATTGGAGAGAGCTTCTCTTCAATTGATGAATGGGATAGAGATGGACAATACTTTCACTACCTGACTAGATGGATAGATGCTTTATTACTTGTAGGCTCTGTGACAAATGATGGAAAGTATCAATTTTGGGCCGCAGATCTGTGCCATGTGACAATGAAAGCTTTTATAAAAGATTTAAGAATTCCATGGAAAATGAGTATCGATCTCAAAAGACCTCTGATATCCGATCAAGGTGCTACTGATCCTCTAGATGGACTCATAACAATAATAAAAGTCTGCCTTGCTGTCCCAGAGTTAAAAAAAGAACTTAAAGAGTATGAACTCGTTTTACAAAGACTCTGCAGAAACACCTCCTGGGTAAGTGCAGACCCTTTGGGAATAGGACGCCTACTTATAAGCGCACACCAGGTCAAAAATTTGCCTAACTCAGAGTCTAAAGGCCTAGATTGGAAGGATCTTTTGGCCCAGGCCTGCGTAGGAATTGACCATTTTTTAGAGGCAGAGATCTTAAATTCCCCTGCCGGTAAAAGGTTGGCGTTTAGAGAATGTGCTTTAGCACATGGGATAAAGTATTGGCATAATGAGCCTCGCTTTCTAGAAAAATACTTTCCTCTTGCAGATGAATTGGAGTCATTTTGGTTAAATGAAATGAATAGCGACAGCTGGAAGGATCATGAGGAGATTAATTGTGTCACTCTTGCGGCATCCTTATTGAATTAAGATCTTTTCACCTTTCCTAATTCCGTCCTAGCAATACCATCTACAAACTCAACTTCCTTCAAAACAGCAGGTGCAAATAATTGTTTTAGCTCAGCACTTAAAAAGTCTTTTTTCTTCTGTAATTGCTTGTCTGCTAGAACGCGAAGTACATGTCCCTCCCTAGGGGATATTACAACTTGAACAGCAAGTTTTGAGTAGATCCCATTTTCATAAGCGAAGTTATCTAGAAGCTCTCTTACATCATTCAGATAAAACAAACGTCCTTTGCACTTAAAGGCCTGGTCGACACGCGACTTTGGGTTTAGTTGCCCTTCATTAAGCTCAACCAGATCGTTGGTTTTGAAGAAGCCATCTTCTAAGATCGGTTTGGAATATGTAAATTCATTATTGTAACTAAACATCCCACTAAATAGGGACTTACTTTTGACTAAAAGAACACCATCTTCGTTGGTTTTAACTTTATGGTTATTTAAAACTTGAAGCTTAGGAGCTGTACTGGGGCATATTTCAGTGGCCAATTGAGAGCAAACTTCAGTCATGCCAAAAGTCCTGATTACCGGCCACCCAAGAGCGATTAATTTTTCATGTAAACTCCCTGCGAGGTGATCTCCACCCACAATAAGGTACTTTAATGTTTTAGGCGGATGGATCCCCTCTTTTACAATGTCATAGGCCTGTAAAGGTACAATAGAAGTAACCGAGGCCTCCTCGATAAGCTTTACCCAACTCTGAACATTCCACGACTCATTGGAGGTAATTACTTTTGCCCCGGCAACTTGTGCTCTTATATAAACCGAAAGCCCACCAATATGCCATGGCGGCAAAGAAAGGAACCAGGCATCATCTGAACCCAGCGATAAATGCTCATTTACTGCTAGAGCACTTTCTATTAGCGCCTTTTTTGAAAGAGCATACCCTTTAATACCACCCTTACTTGTTGTGCCAGAAGACAATATAAAAACATGCCCCTCTAGATTAAGTTTTGAAAGCTCAGAAATAAGAATGTCTCTGACATTATTGTCAAGTTTAGGAGAAAACTGAAACAAATTATCTTTGGATTGCAGGTTTAGTTTAAACAACACCAGCTCCTTTGCCTTAACTCCAAATATATTTCATCAATAACTTTGGGATTAATTTCAAAAGCACCTGACTTTTTTACAAAAAGGTCTTTTTGACCTCTGTAGATATTTGGTGTGTGAAGCCCATGCACCAAGTTAAGATCTCCTTTATCCATGAGATCAAGCCAGGCATGATATCGGCCAAGATCACTCCCCATATAAGAACTAAAGATGGCCTTTGAGTTAGAACTTAAAAATCTGGCATTTGGCTTATACACAACGAAATCAAATTTAGGACTGTCCATAAAGTCCTTTGCACTCGGAACAAGCAACTCGCTCCAATCTCCTTCACCAGGATCTTCTATATATTCTATCTTTGAGCGCTCATCATCATTGAGCTTTATCAGAAAGTTATTCCATTGTTTGACATTGATAGTTCCATTGGCGTCCAATCTAAGAGCTTTGCATTCTTTTACAATACGCACAATTTTTTCAAAATCTTGGATGCTCGTGACTTTTAATTTTAATACATCATTGGAAACTTCATCACCTCTGTATAGGTTGTGATTTTTAAAAGGACTTGGAGTTATCCTTTGGGAAACTTCAAGCTCATGTTCGGCCCACCATAGGGCCTTCTCAAAGTGCTCATCCCTTTTTCCTTGTAAGAGCTCCTCGACAGAGACATCACCAAGCTCAACATGGGGAAAATAGTCGGAGTATCCGTACCCCTCGCCTTTCTTAACCCTTAGATACATTCCCTTCTTTAGGCCAGGTGAACTAAAAGAATTTAAAGGTGATAGAGCTTCAAGCTCATACAAGGAGTACTCAATCATAGAACAAGATTTCCAAACAAGGCCAACCCAAATAAAAGAAGGTGAATGCCAGCAAACTTTAAGGCCTCATTGAGGTGTGCACCATCTTTATTATATCTGACGATCTTCAATACCTTTATAAGAATTGGAAGTGCGATCAAAGGTGCCCAGGTATTTAATTTGATTAAACCCAAATATGGCAGAATTAAAGTGGCGTATAAAGATCCAACATAGACACCAAGTGGAAGTCTAGTTGCCATGGTGAGCTTCCCAACTGTCTTGTCAGTTTTTCTATCTCTGAGATTATTAATCATGATTAGTGAGGTAGAAAGGAGTCCAACTTGTGAGGCCACTAGAAACACAATTGGTGGAAGCTCTAGAGAGTAAATATAGAAAGATCCACAGACGGCAAAAAGACCAAAGAACAAGAAAACAAAGATTTCCCCCAATCCTTTGTATGCTAAGGGTAAAGGTCCACCAGTATATCCATAACTCAAATAAAGCGAAAGTACACCAAGAACGAGAACGACTGGGCCACCACGCAAGAAAAGAAAAACACCCAGAATTGAGGCCAAAGCGATTGCAATATGTCCCCACATCATCGTGGTTTTAATAGACACATCTCCAGCACTAGAGACACGCCTTGGTCCAACCCTTTCTACATCTGCGCCCTTAATCGCGTCGACGGCATCGTTGTAGAAGTTTGTGGCCAACTGAATACAAAGAGATGCAGCAAGACACAGGGTAAGATATAAATAGTTGGTTTTGTCATACAAGTTGATCAAAAGACCATGGGCCACGACTGGCGGGATTATAGCTGCCACTAAGGTCTTAGGTCTTGATGCTGCAAGAATATGTTTAATCATAATTGTGCTACCTTATTTTTTATAATCTCAAGTATCTCTTGCTCATTCTGTAGAAGTCGATGGCCACATGGAAGATAAATACATTCTACTCCCAAGGGTTCGATCTCCTTTTTACAGTATTCGCTATATTTGTTGTCTTTAATACCATTAACCCAAACTATTTTACCGGATTCTCTTTTAATCGTCTCAGTATAATTTTTTTGCTTGGACAGCCCAAACTCCTTGAACATGTTAATTAAGACTGCTTTGTCATAGCTTTCAGAGGAAATCGCCAAGTCATGCTTAAAAAGATCAAGTGAATTCCAGTACTCTAAGAACTCATCTTTATTTAAGGTCTTAAGTTTATTAATGAACGCCTCTTCAATTACCAGTCTTTGTTCTACACTTTCAGAGTCAAGGCCTGCATGGCCTGCCAATGAGAAAAACAGCTTAGGCCTAAACCGCTCTAAAAGCTCAAGAGCAAACCGGGCACCAAAGGAGTACCCTATAACGACATCCCCATCCGAAATGCTTATGCTGCGATAAGCTTCTTCCTTGCTTGCACGGCATAAGCTGTACATATCATATGCTTCAACATCAAATTGTGATTTGAGAAAATCGAACTGAGATTTATTGCCTAGGAATCCATGAAAGCAATGAAGCTTCAAGACATTAGCTCCCTAAAGCACTCAAGAGTCTGTTCAGGTGAAATTTTAACAATATGTACTTGTTCAGGGACATTCATGTTGAGTTTTTTACCTTCAAGCATGGTTTCGTCATTAATGCCCACCCTTTCAAATATTCTGCCGCCATTGTTATCAAGAACATAAACTTCAAGATTTGATGGAAGTTCCATGCATGCCCCAATGTCGTAAAGAAAGGTCAAATCGCCCAGCACACAAAAAACTTTTTCAGTCATAGAATTTGCCAAACCAATGGCACTAGATAATTGCCCATCAATACCATTGGCACCGCGATTTCCATATGTTCTAAACTTCTTTGTTTGTACTGTTTCAAAGTCCCTTATAACTGAGCTATTTCCAAGGTAGACAACGCTATCTTCCGGCAAAACTTCCTGCCAGTTCTGAAACCAACTCCACTGACTCTCTGGGTACTTCTTAAATACTTCACGGTTAAAGCTTGAACTGAATTTTCCTCGCTTAGGATTTAATTGAGCTATAGAGGTAAATTCTAGATCAGAGCAAACCTGGCCATGAGAAAGAGCGGAAAGACCTCGAGGATCAATGCTGAAAACATCAATTTCCTCAGTGTCCACCACTCTCCAAAGTTTGCTTAGTGGAGTATGGCCAATTCTTACAATAGAGTCGAAATAGCCATCTCTATACATTTTTAGAAGTTCAAACTCATTTGTTATAGGACTTTGATCCTTGGCCCATGAAAGTGTCTCTGCGTACACAAAATCAGTCTTTTTCTTAAGCGCCATAACGAGCTCTCTTAAAGAACCCCTAGCATGAGAAAACAGAAACAGAGTTCTCTCATGAGAATCAACAAAGTCTTTTAGCTCGTTCAGGTTTGACTCAACTACAGTATTAGCTCTTTCCAAATATTTATCCACCAACACATTAATGTGTAGTGGAAATTCAGGTTCAACAATTTCCATTGCTCCAGCATCGCTGCTCAGAACCTCAACTTGTTGAGAGGCGATATTTGAGCTTGCCCCAAAATGATCGATTGTTTGGGCGGCACCTGTGCCATGAAGTCTCTTAGGCCTATCCCCTGAAACAAGAATAAATGGTATGTCCGAATACTTTGCTTCAACCATGGCGGAGAGGCACTCAGATACAGCTGTACCGCTAGTTACACAGACTGCGGCCAATTCCCCGGCCATGCAAGAGCCAAGGGCCTTAAAGCTTGCTGATCTTTCATCTAATTCGTAGTGAAAGGTGGCATTTGGGAACAGGGATTTTAACTTATGGTTTCTGGCACCAGAGCAAAAATACAGCTTTTGAATGTCACCTAGTTTAAATATTTTCATTAAAGAATATGTCCCTAATTACTTTTCTTTTTCTTTTAATCTCAGAAAGTTCATTTTCTATAGTGGATTCTTTTACAACGCCACCACCACTTTCGATCCAATAAGAATTCTTATCCCACTGGATGTTCCTAATGGCCACTAAGGCAAAAGCTTTTTCACCGTGCTCAACCCCTATCACACCACCGAATTTTCTATTGGGGTGTTTATTATAGTACTTACTGTTTTTAATAAACTCTTTAGCTACTTTTTGAGGGTATCCACCAAGTGCAGCAGTGGGTCCAAGCAGGGAGGACAACTCAACTACGTTAAGATTGCTTTCAAATGAGATATCAGTACGAAGATGGGCCAAAGTGCCAAAAGTCTCTATTTTAGCACTTCCAACACTCAGGGCACTTTGTCCTTCCAATTTATTTCGAAGATCTTTTACTACCAAGTGATGTTCTATAAGTTCTTTTTTATCTTCTAGAAGCTCATGCGCTCTATCTATTGGTCTTGTAGAGGCAAGTGCCATGCTTTGAAACTTCTTCCCTTCTTTGGCAAAAAGAATCTCAGGTGTTGAGCCAAGGATGCCACCTTCTTGATCCCATAACCCATAATTAAGCCCAAGTCTTGCTTTGAGTATGCCAAAAATAACTTCTTTAAGTTTAGTACTGTCTTTTGAATAACTTTCCCTACTGATCAAGACAACTTTTTCAAAGTCCTCGTCAAACTCATTCAAGGCCTTCTCAATATCTTCTAAATAGGTCGAATCATCATTTCCCTGAATCTCAGGAAGTGTAGTCGAAATCTCTGGCAACTGGATATCGTCGATGTGGGCAAAGCATACAAATTCAGGGATATACTCCCAGCTATTTTCATTAAAAAAGTCTCGTTGAAAAAACCTGACCTCACCCTCAGTAAGGGAATCTCCTAGGCCAAAGACAATTTGATCTTTTTCAAAATAGGCCATAAGGGCGCCTCTTTCACAGAAGAGTTCCCAATCAAGTTTATCTAGGGATATATGAATTTGCTTTTTCATATTCGTAATTTGGCCAAATAGTGCTTAAACATTCTTAAAGTTCCGCCTAATGTAGTGAGGTGAAATTGATAAATCAATATCTAATACAGAAAAATCACTGTATATGCTTGAGCTTTACACCTCAACGCGTCAAAACCTTTAATTTGTACAATATTTATCAGTTTTTTTCTCTTCATACTTGTCATTTTTGACGCAAAACAGTAAGAAGCAAAGATACAAATTAATAATCTACAGAAGATCATGGTGCACCTATGCCAAAAGCAGCTTTTATAAAGACAATGTTTGACGATATCTCAGACAAATACGACCTACTGAACGACATCCTTTCACTGGGTATCCACCGTTTATGGAAAAAGAAACTGGCCAATAAGATTTTGACCTCCAAACCTGAGAGCTTTCTTGATTGTGCTACAGGTACAGGAGACATTGCCAATCTAATTGACTCCCACGGGGTGCAAACCCAGGGTATTGATTTCTCTCCAAATATGATTGAATTGGCGAAAAAGAGAAGCTCACATATAGCATTTCAAGTGGATGATCTTATGGGTCTTAGCTTTCAAGATAAGACATTTGATGCAAGCAATGTTTCTTTTGGTATCCGAAATGTTGAAGACGTCTCTGTTGCCCTATCAGAGATGGCAAGGGTGTCTAAACAAAGTGTTTTTGTCATGGAGTTTGGCCAACCAGAAAACAAACTTTTCAAGTCCATTTATTTTATGATCATGAGAGGCTTTATTCCAGCCATTGGAAAGGTTTTTAATAGACAAAGAGAGTATGAATACCTAATAGAGTCCTCCTCAACATTTCCATCAGGAGCCAAGTTTCTTGAAATAATGAAGAGCTCAACAGGTTTTAAAACGTTCAAAGCAACTCCCCTTTTTGGCGGTGTTGTCTATATCTACGAAGCACATAACTAATACAAAGGTAGAATCACATGGTTTCTGAAATTTTTGATCCTGAACAGTGGAATGAAGTAAACGGCTTTAATTTTACAGATATAACTTATCACAGAGCTAAAGACCAAGGTACAGTGAGGATTGCATTTAATAGACCAGAGGTTAGAAACGCTTTTAGGCCTCATACGGTAGATGAACTTTATAGAGCACTTGATCACGCTAGGCAAACAAGTGATGTTGGAGTTGTTTTAATCACAGGCAACGGTCCATCTCCTAAGGATGCTGGCTGGGCCTTTTGCAGTGGTGGCGATCAAAGAATTAGAGGCAAAGATGGGTATAAGTACGAAACAGGCAACCCACTTGAAAAAGATTTGGCCAGAGCGGGCAGACTACACATCCTTGAGGTCCAAAGGCTTATAAGGTTTATGCCAAAAATTGTAGTGGCAGTTGTTCCAGGTTGGGCCGTGGGTGGAGGTCATTCTCTCCACGTCGTGTGTGACATGACTATTGCTTCAAAAGAGCACGCCGTGTTCAAACAAACGGACCCAGACGTGGCAAGCTTCGACTCTGGCTATGGTTCAGCATACCTTGCAAAGCAGGTTGGTCAGAAAAGGGCACGTGAAATTTTCTTTTTAGGTTTAAATTATAGTGCTCAAGAGGCCTTCGACATGGGCATGGTGAATCTGGTAGTTCCTCATAAAGAACTTGAAACTAAAGCATTGGAGTGGGCAAAAATAATGAACTCCAAATCTCCGACTGCAATGAGAATGTTAAAGTTTGGATTTAACATGACTGATGATGGAATGGTTGGCCAACAGCTTTTTGCAGGAGAGGCCACTCGTCTTGCTTATGGAACCGAAGAGGCACAAGAAGGTAGAGACTCCTTTCTTGAAAAGCGCGACCAAGATTTTAGTTCTTTCCCATGGCATTACTAATTAAATCCGAACATTAAATTTAGAAATTAAATTCATTTCAAAAACACATAGAGTGAGAATGTAAGAATTCTCACTCTACTTTCTATTAAATTTTACTCAGTTTTTTAGTTATTGCAGACCTCTTGTTATCTCAACACCTTATCGGCTATGCCCAAATTGTCCTCTCGGATACCGTTCACTAAAAAAAAATGAAGTCCTCAGACTCAAAATTTATTGTTTGGTTATGGCAAACCTATTGCACTAGCAACCACACGCTAACAAGGCATCATGCCTTTTAAAACTTAAACCTGAGAACAGGAGGAAACATGAAATTATTAGTAGCACTTTTGGCCTGTGGAGTTGCCTTTACTGGCTGTAACCAATCTGATGGCGGTGGAAGTAAATCCAAAGCAGTAAATGAAACTAGCACTGGAAACTACATGGATGCAATGGAGTTTCTAAGAGCTAAAAAAGAGTACACTAAACTGGTAGAGATCATCGAAGCAAACGGATTGCAAGATGAGTTTATGAAAGAAGAAGAGTCTACAGTTTTTGCTCCAACGAACAAAGGGTTTGAGACTCTGACAGATGAATCCTTTGACCAGCTTCTTAAAAACAAAGAAATTGCTGAAAGAATTATCCGTCACCATATAGTAAGTGGCAAGCTTTCAAACGCAGACCTGAAGGCCAAAGATGAAGTCGTTACTAAACTGGGTGAAACAGTGGCCGTAAAGAAAACAAACTTTGGAGGCCTTGCTGAGGCAGACGTAGTTAGTCCAAACAACGGTTACAGATATGGTTACGTACATGGAATCAACAGAGTATTAATGCCTCTTGGAGAAACTAAAGGCGAAACTAAGGGAGATGAAAAATTCCCAGATGAAAAGGTTCCTCAAGAGCAACAACAAG
The DNA here is from genome assembly GCA_002718735.1 of Halobacteriovoraceae bacterium. The sequence continues at coordinate 14,825 of PBFR01000038.1, forward strand.
AGCAAGGAAAAGTTCCTGACGAGCAACAACAAGAGCAACAGCAGGAGCAAGGCAAAGAAACTAAAGGTGATGAAAAATTCCCAGATGAAAAAGTTCCTCAAGAGCAACAACAAGAGCAAGGAAAAATACCTGACGAGCAACAACAAGAACAACAAGAGCAGGGACAAGAACAACAACAAGGTTAGTCCAGTCCTTATAAATGATTGTTACTGGGAGGCCTCATAGGCCTCCTTCTTATTTTTAAAGACTGTCCTGAATTTTGTGTATTGAGAGAAACCTCAACTCCTTAAAATCTAAACATTATTTCAGTACCTTAACGAAATCGTCAATTCTTTTTACATATAAACCTTACTCGACTTTTCAAATAATCTTCATTTGATCATAAAAGTTGGCAAAATCAATTCATTCAAAGATTAAAAACATTTGAAGTATGAGTGAGAATAATTTGAAAAAGTTAATTGCAACATTGATACTACTAGGATCTTTTTCTGTATTTGCTGAAAACGATATAGCATGTAACTCGTATGGTTTTGATTGTTTTGATCAGGAGCAAAATCTTTGTGTTAACCACCTCCAAATTAGGCAGAGAGGACAACTATCAAGTAGCACCCAAGACGATTTTAATACAGAACTAGCAAATGATGGCTATGAATTTTGGAAAATCTATTACCCAAGTCTAGTTCAAGAGTTTCAAGCAGAGTATGATAGGAATCCAGAAAAAATTAATTTAAAAAAGTATGAAGATATCTTATTCATCTGTCGCTAGTTCAATGAGCAAATAAGTTTTTGGTGCTTTGAACCAATGTATTTAAGAGAGTTTCAAATCTGGTGAGCAATACAAACTTGAATTTAAAATCTTTGGAAATATGGTTTTAATCGCATCAGGAAAACCTTTTAGTCCGTCAACAGAAGCGATTAAAATATCTTCTACACCTCTACTTTGAAGATCTGCAAGAACAGACACCAATAAGTAGAAGACTCATTCTCACCGAAATAAATTCCAGGAACCTCTTTAATACCATCCTCATTGATTCCAAGACATACGTAGGCCGCTTTGGAGGTGATCGAAATTATTTACACTGCCTATTTTGTTTTTTTTACGAGTATATTTTTAGAGTGTTTCTAAATCTACACTCTTTTCTACATCACCCCTAAGAGGCTCTACTAATGCACTCTTTAAAAGTGTTTCAAACAATGCCCAATAATCCCACTTAATTTGTGCAACTCTACCTGAGAAAGGAATTTTTCCCGCGACTAAATCATCGTCGTCTTTTCGATTGAAGAGCCTAAACCCTAAATCCAAAAGATTTTCCTTAAGGTTTTTGAAGAAGCCCTGACCTTCCTGCCACCCCTTAATCATTTCCGCGTCTTTGGTCACAAATTTTATGTATCCTTCGACCATCTCCCCCTTAACAGCAGATTCAAAATAAACGCTTATTTTCCCACTGGTAGCGTCTACACCCCCCAACTTTTTCAAGTAAGGATTAAGCTTAACAATAGATACATTTTCAATTTTGAGATCCACATCTAAATCCTTAGGATTGTGGGAAGGATTCATTTTCCCCTTTAATTAAATTACACCATCAAAGATCTCACCGGTTGCAGATATATCAGCATAACGCAGATCATTTCTTCCAGATGGAAGTACTTCAAGGTTTTTAATTAAGATGTCATTAAGTACAAGAGGAATCGCAACCTCATTCTTTTGTCTCAGATCACGCAACAAAAGTTCAACTTTTGTTATAAAAAGCTCCTTTAAAATATTGTCAATAGGTGGCCTTAATTTATCAACTTTAATTTTCTTTTCAGGCCTAGTCCTCTCTTCATCTGAAGTTGTATCTATAACTGCACCAACCTTCTCCACTCTTATTGAGTAATAGGCATTATCCTTTGCATGATCGAAATAAAGATAATCGGCAATCACCTTTCCTACAGATGCTTTTACCATTGAATTAACCGTGGCTGAATCTTTGGCTTTTGGAGCACTTATTTCGAGGTCGTGCAATGTAATGTAGGACTTTGGATAATTAATATTCCAGTTTCCTAATTTAAAGGATGTATCAGAACCCATAGTACGATCAAGGAGTTTCTTTATTTCGGGCGTTAAGTATTCTTTATTAAGGGGGACTTTTGAATGGACGGATGCCACACTAAGAACCCCCACCATAACTAAAAGCACTTTATTCATAGTAGTCATATAGCCAATCGTCTTCTTTGTAAGATTTATTTTCTTTGTTTGCTTTGCGCTCTTTCATGTATTCATAATAATTTGGGTAATAGCCATAATCACCATAATGACTATCTTCTTCTCTTTCTGGAAGAGCACAACTCACAACACATATCAAAAGTACCATATACTTAAGTTTCATTGTGACCTCACATACTCTTAGCACACGTTTTTTTGCGCTCGACAAACTTTAAAAGCTCCTTACAGGTATAGTCTTTACCCATAATATTGCATTCAATATCTAAGCTTTGCCCACATGAAATAAGTGAGAAGGTTCGATCTCTTCTTCCTTTTATTTTCATATCGCAGGAAAATGGGATATCCCCTTCGTTATCTCTAGAAACAACTCCAGATGCCTTAACCTGATAGTTTGAAATGCCATCACCTTCATCACTTATAGTGGATAGATCCCAGCTCATTTCGTGTTCACTAAAGTTCAACTTATAAGTTTCTTCTTGGCATGTAGTTGTGTAGCTTTGGTTGGAACAATTTCGAATAAATTTCTCATCCTCACAGCTATGTAAGCATTCTCCTTTTCCAAAGTTTTCCATATAAACTTTAAGTGAGTCACAAACCTCTGTATTTACAAAATTCATGGCCTCACCCACACGACTATCAGTGGACTCAAGCCCCATCTTTAATTCAGTCAATATAGACGAGATAACAACTTCCTCAGCATCTTGGATTTCTCGAGGTGCTTCATTTTCCCCTTCATTGTCCGTTTCAGTTCTTTCTGTTGGATTTTCATTTAACGGTGTAACGTTAGCATCACTATCTTTTTCACCGCACGAGACAAGAATTAGTGACATAAGAGCAAAAATAGTCCTTTTCATGTAGATTCCCTCCTTATGAATTTTTCTATTTTGATTAAATTACTTTTGTCTCTTATTGCCCAATATTAAGGCCGTAAAACACCTATACGGCCCAGGCGCTCTTTTTGCATATTAAATAACTATGAAGTTTTTTTTATCAATTAGTCTTATCTCAGTAGTAAGCACTGCAAGTCTAAGAGAAAAATTATTTATAATGGAGAAGAGTCACAACCCAGAAAATGTAATGATTATAGAAGTAATGCTTAATAAAAGATGTGAGTTCGAGACATATGAGGATGGTTCTCTTCTCAATTTCTACTGGTTAATGGAAGATGGTAAATATACAAAAAATATTCACCCACTAATTAGGCATGGTATTGCTAAGCGAGTAGAATTTCGGGACAAAGAAAAAACAAAGACCTCCTTTAAAGTCGCTTTAAATGATTTAAAAGAATTAAGGCACGACCTCCCAGATTCATCCCTAAAAGTTTCATCCCTAAAGGAGAAAGAAAGATGCTCAGTTCAGTCTGTGCTTGAACTGGGACCATCAAAGGGAAATAAAAAAATAAACCTCACCAGAACTTTTTGCAAGGTAGAAACTAACTTTCTTGGCATTCCTGTTGGTTGTAAATTCATAGAACTTGAAGGAAAGAGTGTATCTTCAGGAAACCAACTACAGGCAAAATTTAGAGCTAAAGATTAAACGAGTTTAAATACTAAAATAAGAGTGCTTATAAAATAAATTGCCAGGATAGACACACCTTCAAATCCAATATCACCAGGACCTTGTTTTTCCCTTCTAGCAAGCGCAATTGCTATAATTGAAGTCATCAGAAGGATAACACTACCTAAAAAGATCTCCTCCTTGCCATAGTAAGAATAAATTGTCCCTTCAAGGGAGAGGGCATCGGCGAGTACGAGCATTAAAACATCAAAGGTGTTCCCTCCTAAAATATTTGCAACGGCCATAGTTAAAGCTCCTTGCCTTACAGCAGAAAGGGAGACGACCAACTCTGGCAGAGAAGTTATGATGGCCGTAAAGAAACCTCCCATTATATTTTGTGAAAGCCCAGTAGTGCTAACTAACGATTCAGCTGATCTTGTAATTATATAACCTAGGACAGCAACGATTAAAGCTGATCCAATAAACTTAACAAGAAGCCAAAAGCTAGATTCTTTATTGTCAGTCTTGGGCACATCAACTCTTGTTTCTTTTGTCTTTTTTGGTATCCAAAGAGGATTTTTATAGGTCTCTTGCAGCCATTTTAATCCATACAAATACATTGCAAGCATTACAACGCTTACAGGATGAATAAATAACCACTGTGGAATCTCAATGACGGCACCTAAAAATGAAAGCGACAACAGCGAGATAAGTAGATTGCAAGATACTAAATTTGGAAGTGATGCTGCCGCATGCTCGAGGTTCACGTTACGATAACTCATATCAGCAATTATAAGAAAGGTTGTTTGGGCCGCGATGCCTCCGAGACAATTGTTTATCGCTAGAGAGTAGAAGCCATTGTAGGCAGAAAGTCCTGAAACAATGCTACCAGAGAGAGAAGTAATTGCCCCTAAAAACAGGCCTCCTACAAGAGCTTCACCCAGGCGGAATCGATCGGCCATGATATCAGCATATTTAACGAGCTTTATACCAATAGTAAGTAGCCCCACAATACTGAATAAAAGACCCGCAATACTATAATGAAGCGGCCAAAGATTGAGCATTTAAAAATTAAAAGATAACTTTACCGAGAGTTCATCTTTGTTTTGTAAAAAATTTGTAAATTATTTAATTTTTTGTGCATGGCCAATGTCAACCACCTTTCCTTGTTTGATTATCTTGTTTTGGTTTAGAATTGGCACAACAAAAGGATTTAGATGTTTTTCGAAAAGATTAAAACTCCAGGACTTGCACACTTATCCTATTTTATTGCAACTAATGGTGTTGCAATAGTTATTGATCCGAAAAGAGATATCGACGATTATTTAAGATTAGCGATAGAACATAACGCTCAGATTAAATATGTTATAGAAACCCACAGACAAGAAGATTTTGTCATTGGATCTAATGAACTCCATGAAAAAACTGGAGCAAAGGTTGTGGGGGGAAGACACCCTATTTTTAATCATTGCGACATTCAACTTGAGGACGGCGAATTTTTTAAAATCGAAGACATAACACTACTTTGCCTGGCAACACCAGGACACACACCTGAGGGACAAAGTTATGGAGTTTACCTTGAAGATAAAGACATCTGTTGGGGGGTTTTCACAGGTGATACA